>JBOGVC010000219.1:0-6479 GCA_050695275.1 Actinomycetota bacterium
TCTCGGGCTCCAACGGCCGGAGCCGCTCGATCCCCGACGCGTCCCGGAGCGGGGGCTCGATCATCGGCCCTCGCCCGGCCTCGATCCGGATCGGCTCGCCGATCGCGTGGAGGGGCACCATGATGTCGGAGAAGAGGATCGCCGCATCGAGCGGCATCCTGCGGAGCGGCTGGACCGTGAGCTCCACGACCTCGTCCGGACGCTTGCACGTCTCGAGGATGTCCGCGCTCCCGCGGAGTGCTCGATACTCCGGGAGCGAACGACCCGCCTGACGCATGAACCAGACCGGCGTGCGGTCGACGGGGCGGCGTCGGAGCGCGCTGAGCAGCCGATCGTTGGGGAGGAGCCGGGTCACTCCCTCAGGATACGGAGCTGGATGGGACGGGCGGTGTCGGCGCCGCGGGGAGTCCGGCCGTGTCCACGAGCGCGTCCTCCAGCATCGATCGCGTCGGCCGCGGGAACAGGATCCGGAAGGCGGCGCCGCCACCGGGCGCCTCCTCGATCCGTACGTCGCCACCCATCGCCTCGACGAGCCCCTGGACGACCGACAGCCCGAGACCGAGGCCGTGTCCGCTCATCGAGTCGAGCCGCTCGAAACGGTTGAAGACCTTCGCGCGATCCTCCGCTGCCACCCCTCGACCGGAGTCGAGGACGGCGAACCCGACGTGGCCGGAGTCGCCGGTGACCTTGATCCGCACCGGCGGCCGGCCGTACTTGAACGCGTTGTCGATCAGGTTGTCGAGGATCCGCCGCAGGTACTCGCGGTCGCAGATGGCGATGGCCGGCTGCGAGGCGTCGACCTGAAGATCGCGATCGAGGACGCTGTGATCGGCGGCTGCCTCGCGGACGACCTTGGCGAGGTCCACCGGTTCGAGCCGGTTGACGGCCTCCCCGCGTTCCAGCTCCGCGGCGGCGAGCAGGTCCTCCACCATGGTGCCGAGTCGCAGCGCGGCGCGTTCGACGATGTCCTCGAGCTCGCCGCGATGCTCGTGGAGCTCGGGCTTCCGCGCGGACGACACCGCGCCGATGATCGACGCGATCGGCGTGCGCAGCTCGTGGCTCACCAGTGCGACGAACTCGCTCTTCATGCGGTTCAGGTGCGTGAGCTCCTCGACCTGCGCTCGCTCGGTCTCGTAGAGACGCGCGTTCGCGATCGCCGCGGCCGCTTGCTCCGCGAACAAGGAGACCGCGCGGAGGTCGAACTCCGAGAAGAGACGGTCCCCCGTGGAGTTCACGTTGAGGACGCCGAGCAGTTCCTCACGGTGGATCAGCGGCGCGCTGATCGCGCTCGACACCGGGAGCGAATGGGGCACCAGCCCCGGGAAATCGCCCGGATCGGCCTTGCCCTGCACGAGGAGCGCCTCCCTCGTCGATGCCACGTGTCCCGCGATGCCTTCGCCGAGCTGCACCCTGCGGCCATCGGCATGCTCGTTGCCGTGGGAGCTCGCCACCACCAGATGCGTGCCTTCCATGAGCATGACCGAGCCACTGTCGCTATCCAAGAGCTCCACCGCGCTTCGGAGCATCGTGTTCAGGACGACGGAGAGCTCGAGCACGTCGTTCATCGCCTTGCCGGCACCGAGCAGCAGCTCGACCTCGCGCAGGCGATTGGACAACGCAGTGGTCAGGACCCGCTCATCGATCAGGAGGCGGGACAGCTTGCGGAGGTGGCGTTCCTTGTCGATCGCGTAGATGCAGAACGCGACGCTCAGGAGCACGACGGCGATCCGCATGACCGGGGTGGCCGCGAACGCTCGCGTGGCGCTCGTCTGCCAGGTCGACACGAAGACGACCCCGAGCGAGATCGAGACCAGCAGTGCCGCGGTCAGGATCCAGAGCTGCAGTCTGCGCTTCTCGACCGCCTCGAGCGACGGCGTCCGGAAGTCGCGCAGGCCGGCCACACGGGCCTCCTGCTTGATGTCCTCCGTCACCGCTTCGTCGGCAGTCATGCATCAAGCTCCCCTGCAAGCATCGGACGTCCCGGGAGGCCGGTTGAGCGGGAGGAAGTACGGATTCCGTGCTGGAACGAGCACGGATCCCGCCGCGGACCGGCGGATCCGAGGCATGACGACCCCGGCCGGAGCGCGTGAGACTGGAGCATGAGCCCACGAGAGCGCGGATCCCGGACGGTGACCGTGGATCAGGTCCGGTCGTTCGCGCTCACGTTGCCGCGCACCACCGAAGCGCTGGTCCGGGATCGGGTCAAGTTCCGGGTGGGCCGGATCGTCTACCTCGCCTTCTCCCGCGACGAGACGACGATGGGATTCGCGTTCCCGAAGGAGGAACGGGAGGCACTCGTGCGGTCGCAGCCCGAGCGGTTCCTGATGCCCGAGCGATCCGACCTCCGCTACCACTGGGTCGTCGTCCGGCTCGATGCGATCGACGTCGCCGAGATGCGCGAGCTGGTCCTCGACGCGTGGCGGATGGTGGTGCCCAAGCGCGTCGCCACCGCCTACGACGACAGCGCATGAGGGATCGAGGACCGGATACCGGGCTCTACCCGAACCCCTCACCCAGGTGGAAGACCCAGATCCAGAAGATGCGGAACCTCCGGATCACCCGGCACCGGAGACACCGCAGCACGTCCCCGTCGGGCTCGTCGGCCATCCACGAACGGCGCAGTCGGTAGAGCCTCCGGTGGGGTCGACCGCACTTCTCACAGGTTCCGCGCCGTTCCACCGAACCTGTGTTCATCACGCTGAATCCGCGATCGCACACCTCATCGGTGCGTCTACGTGTGAGCGAGGCGGGAGGAGTGGGATTCGAACCCACGAGCGAGTTGCCCCGCTAACGGTTTTCAAGACCGTCGCCTTCGTCCGCTCGGCCATCCTCCCGCAGGGAGCCTACGTCAGCCCTGGAGTGAGAGATACCGGTCGGGGTACCCTGGCGCCATGCCGGGCGGTCCACGATCTTCAGCCTCCGAGCCCCTCGATCCGTTCACGTCCGGATCGCGGGTCCGGGAGCTCGTCGAGCAGCTCCCTGTCGTGGTGTACGTCGACACCGACGACCAGCGTCCATCGACGCTCTACATCAGCCCCAACATCGAGCAGCTCCTGGGGTTCCCTGCGCAGCGGTTCTCGGAGGATCCGGGCCTCTGGATCCGCTGCATGCACCCGGACGATCGGGAGCGGATCCAGGCCCTCCGCGACGAGGTCTGGGCGAGCGGCGCCCGCTACCGCTCGGAGTATCGGATGTTCCGGCAGGACGGGGAGGAGGTCTGGCTGCGTGACTCGAGTGTCCTCGTCCTCAGCCGCGAAGGCCGGCGTCTCGCGTGGCAAGGCGTGATCGAGGACATCACGACCGAACGACGGGCCGAGCAGGAGATCCGCGCGTCGGAGGCTCGCTATCGGGCCCTCGTCGAGCGGGTGCCGGCCGTCGTGTACGAGATGGGACACGACGATGAACGCCGGACGCTGTTCGTGAGCCCGCACGTCGAACAGGTCCTCGGGTATTCGCGTGAGGAATGGCTCGACCAGCCGGACATCTGGATCGAGCTCCTCCACGCGGACGACCGAGAGGTCGTCCTGGCGAAGCACGACCGTCACACCGAGACGGGCGAGCCGTGGGACCTGGAGTACCGGTTGATCGCGAGCGACGGGAGGGTCGTCTGGGTTCACGACCGCGCGAGCTTGATCCGCGGACTCGAGCGTGGCGAGGCTGCCTGGCACGGCGTGATGATCGACGTCACCGCGGAGCACGAGGCGACAGAGATGCTGCTCCTCCATAAGGAGGATCTGGAGCGGCGCGTGGCGGAGCGCACCAGCGAGCTGCAGGACACCAACGAGCTGATGGCGCTCGAGATCGGCGAGCGCCGGCGGATGGAGCGCGAGCTCCGAGACGTCGAGGAACGGTACCGCCGGCTGGTCGAGAACATGCCGGGCATCGCCTACATCTGGGACGTCCGTCCCGGCGCCGAGGTCCGATCCTTCGGCTACGTGAGCCCTCGGATCCAGGACATCCTCGGCTTCTCGCCGGACGAGTGGCATGCATCGGCCCGCGTCCATCCCCACGACCAGGCACGCGTCTCCGAGGCGGTCGATCGGAGCGTGCGGACCGGCGAGTCCTTCGTGATGGAGTACCGCTACCTCGCGAAGGACGGGAGCGTCGTCTGGGTCCTGGACCATGCGTCGTTGATCGCCCGATCCACCTCCGGCGATCCGGTTTCCTTCCAGGGCGTGATGTTGGACGTGACCAGCCGCCGCGATGCCGAATCCAAAGCGGCGGCTGCGGAGGATCGCTACCGGACGATCACGGAACGCGGTCCGGTCGTCGCGTATTCGTTCGAGCTCCTCTACACCGATGACGGCGACCCGTCCGTCCAGGTCTCGTACGTCAGCCCGCAGGCCGCGGATCTCGTCCGCTACCCCATCGAACATTGGGTCAACGAGCCGGAGGTCTGGTTCGGGTTGGTCCACCCCGACGATCGTGAGCGCCTGGCCCGGACGACAGCGCACAACTGGCAGACCGGCGAGCCCTGGATGACCCGCTACCGGATGATCCGCTCCGACGGCTCGCTGATCTGGCTCCTCGACGCCGGCCGCCTCCTCGATCGGGACGCGCTCGGGAGGCCCTGGACCTTCCAGGGCATCCTGCTCGATGTGACCGCGGATGAAGAAGCGCGGGCCCGGGTCGAGGCGGCCGCGGGAGCTCAGCTCGAGGCCCTCGACGGGGCACTCACGATCCCCTGGACCGAAACGATCCATCCGGAGACGGGGTTCGAGCGCTACACGTACATCGGACCTCAGGCCTTGGACATCCTCGGCTACACGCCCGAGGAGCTCATGGACGAGCCGAAGCACTTCCCCCGGATGGTGCATCCCGACGATCGTCCCCGCGTCCAGGCCTCCGTGCAGCGCTCCGACGAGACGGGCATCTGGGAGGACACGTACCGGATCCTGCGGCGCGACGGCGAGATCCGGTGGATCCACTCGTTCGGGCGGCGCACCTCGGCTCCCGGTGTGATCCCCGAGCTGTGGCATGGCGTCGCGATCGATGTGACCGCGATCCACGCGGACCTGGGAGTGGCCGCGGGCGACGCCGGGACCGAGCGACGCGCCGACCGGTAGGCGTTCAGTCGCAGGTGAGCCCGGATCAGGAACGGGGGGCCAGCACCCGCGCGCGCTCCGGCAGGTACGGATGGAGCTTCGCGGGGATCTCCACGCTCCCATCGGGGCGCTGGTGGTTCTCCAGGATCGCGATCAGCGTGCGGCCGATCGCCGTGGCGGTGCCGTTCAGGGTGTGCAGGACCTCGACGTCCCCGCCCGCCCGACGGAGCCGTGTCTGCATCCGGCGCGCCTGGTAGTCGGTGGTGTTCGAGCAGGACGTGAGCTCGCGGTAGCGCTGCTGCGCCGGCAACCACCCCTCGATGTCGTACTTCTTGGCCGCGGCCCCACCGAGGTCGCCCGCCGCGACGTTCACGACCCGGTAGGGGATCTCCAGGTTCCCGAGGATCTCCTCCTCGATCGCGAGGATGCGCTCGTGCTCGTCCCACGATGTCTCGGGCGTGCAGAACGCGAACATCTCCACCTTGTCGAACTGGTGGACACGGAACATGCCCCCCAGGTCCTTGCCGTACGAACCCGCCTCACGCCGGAAGCAGGTCGAGTAGCCGGCGTAGCGGATCGGGAGGTCGGCCTCGTCGAGGATCTCGCCGAGGTGGAACGCCGCCAGGGGCACCTCCGACGTACCCGCGAGATAGAGCTCGTCTTCGCTGGTCACGTAGATGTTCACGGCGTCCGTGGGCAGGAACCCGGTGCCGTACATCGCCTCCTCGCGGACGAGGACCGGTGGGATCATCGGCGCGAACCCCTTCTCGACGACGACGTCCATCGCGTGGCGCATCAGGGCGAACTGCACGAAGACGAGATCCCCCATCAGGTAGACGAACCGGGAGCCGGACGTCCGCGCGCCGCGCTCGGTGTCGAGCACGCCGAGCATCGCGCCGAGCTCCGCGTGATCGCGAGGCTCGAACGCGAGGACCGGTGGCTCCTCGTGGTTGCGTCTGATCTCGACCGCGTCCTCGTCCGTGAACCCATCGGGGGCGCTCTCGTGCGGAAGGTTGGGTATCTCCGCCAGGAGGGAGCGGAGGTCCTCCTCGGCCGCCGCGAGCTCCGGGTCCAGTTCCTTGAGCTCGACGGAGACCTTCGCGACCTCGTCGATCAACTGCTGCTTCTCGTCACCCTCGGCGGCGCCGATCGCTTTCGACGCACGGTTCTGCGCCGCGCGCAGCTCCTCGACGCGGGACGTGAGGGATCGGCGCCGCTCGTCCGCCTCGAGCAGCCGGTCCACTGCATCATCGAGGTTCCGCCTCGCGAGAGCCGCGCGGAACGGATCGGGATCTTCCCTGATCCGTCTGATGTCGAGCAACTACGGGACCTTCACTTCCGGTTCGTCCCGCTTCTCCTGTGCCTTCTCTTGCGCCTTCTCCGGCGCCTTCTCCGGCGTGGCACCCTGCGAACCAGCCTCGGTGGGAGCCGAGC
>JBOGVC010000220.1:0-9908 GCA_050695275.1 Actinomycetota bacterium
GCGCGGGGACGGGGAGAAGCTGCGGGAGCAGATCCTCGACGCCGCGTCTCGACTGCTCGTCGAGACCGGCGACGAGGACGACGTGTCGATCCGCGCCGTCGCGGAGGCTGTCGGCGTCACCGCTCCTTCGATCTACCTCCACTTCGCCGACAAGACCGAGCTGATCTTCGCCGTGTGCGAGCGGTACTTCGATGAACTGGATCGCATCACGAGCGAGGCCGCACGTGGGTCCGAAGATCCCGTGGAGGCGATCGAGCTCCGTGGTCGCGCCTACATCCGGTTCGGCCTGGACAACCCCGAGCCCTACCGGGTGATCTTCATGCGCAAGCCGGCGGACACACCGCTCCCGTGGCAATACGAGAGGATCGTGACCAGCTCGGCGTTCGGCCATCTCGTCGACGACGTGACCCGCGCGATCGAGGCCGGTCGCGTGGAGGGCGAGCCCATGCTGGTGTCGGTGTCGCTGTGGGCGGCGGTGCACGGCATCACGTCGCTCATGATCTCGAAGCCCGGGTTCCCCTGGCCGGACCTCGATCTGGTCATCGACCAGGCCGTTCGGATGGCGCTGCTCGGTGTCGTCCCTCGCTCCTGACCGCGACATCTATCGTGGGGCCCACGCGGGCGACGACTCGTAGACGGGTGTGTCGGTGACCTGATGCTCCTCGCCCGTCTCTACTTCCACCGTCCAGATGTCGCCGCCTCGCGTGAAGGTGATCAGCCGCCCGTCGGGTGACCAGGCAGCCGTCGCGTCCGGCCATTGGAGATGCTCCGCGATCAGCCGGTCATCCGAGCCGTCAGCCTCGACGACCCAGAGTTCGTTCCCATCACCCGGGCCGATGGGGCGCACATAGAGGATCCGCTCGCCGCCCGGGGACCATCTGTAGTTGATGTCTCGATGGAGACCATCGACCAGCGTCCGCGGATCCGCTCCCTCGCCGTCGACGGTCAGGAGTCGCGAGCCGGATTGGAACAGGATCCGAAACCCATCCGGTGACCACTGCGGATTTCCGTTCAATCGGGGAACGATCAGACGCACGTCCGTCCCATCGGAGCGCACGGTATAGATCCCGAAGCCCTCCGGACCATCGTCGGCCGGCGTGTCCGCCATGAAGAGGATCTCCTCGCCGTCGGGCGCCCATCGTGCCCCGAGGACGATCTGGTTCGGTTCGACGTTGACCCGTCGAACAGCCGATCCGTTGGGGTTCATGACGAAGATCGCGGGCGCTTCGAAGAACGCAACCCCCCCGGTGCCCCGCTGCCGGCCGTCCGGGGTACGCCGGAACAAGATCTGAGAGCCGTCGGGCGAGTACTGAGCGTCGAAGTCGTCGGCGTCGGCGTCGGTGAGCTGTTCCAGCCCCGATCCGTCGGCGTTCATCCGCCAGACATGGACGTGACCGCCGGGCGAAGCCTCAGGGGCACGCGAGAACACGATCGTCGTGCCGTCGGGTGACCAGCCCCCGGTGAGGTATTCCGGAACGCCGTCGATCAGCGTGTGTCGATCGGACCCGTCCGGCTCGGCGGTGGCGAGCTGGATGCCCTCCATGCTGCCTCCGAACTCGCCGACGACGAACGAGATGCGGCCGTTCTCCACCCCGATAGGCCCGCGTCCCGTGTCATTGGTCCGTGAGCCGACGAAGGCCTCCCAGAGCAACAGGGACATGAGGCCGACCACACCGAACGCAACGACGGTGGCGCCGAGGCGACGGCTCCGGTCCCGCCGCGCCTTCAGGACCTCGAGGTCGCGCAGCGCATAGCTGGGCTCACCGAACGAGTCGGAGTGGTGTCGCAGCTTCGTCCGAAGGTCATCCATCGTTCTCTCCTGCCTGTCGTCGGAGCTCCGCACGACCTCGCGATGCCTGCGTTCGCACCGTGCCGGGAGACATCCCGAGCACGGCGCCGGCCTCGTCGGAGGACAGCCCGAGGAGGTCGAGGAGCACGATCGCTGCGCGCTGCTTGGAGGTGAGGCGAGCGAGACTGCGAGCCAGTTCGACGCGGTCGTCGGCCATCGAGAGCTCGTCTCGGTGCGCTCGTGGCCGCAGCTGGCGCTTGACCGCCAGGACGGATCGGCGGTACCTGCTCCGCGCGCCGTTCATCGCGGTCCGGTAGAGGTAGCCGGTGGGATCGTCCATGGCTCCGACCCGGTCCCATGTCGACCAGACTCGAACGAACGCATCCTGCGCGAGGTCCTCCGCTTCGGCACGGTTGCCGGTGAGCACGCAGAGCGCGCGGAACAAGCGCGTCCGCTCGGATCGGAACAGGTCCTCGAAGGAGATCTGCTTGTCCGCAGATCCCTCGTGCTCGGTCGCCACGACCGTGGCCAGCTCCTCGGTCACCATCGCAGCATGAACGAGTGAGCCGACCGGTTCGTTACAGACGTTCCTACACTGTTTGACGATGAGGTTCGGACGGTTCGCCTTCGGGTCCATCGAGGTCGATGGCACGACCTACGAGCACGACCTCGTGATCGATCGAGGGGACATCCGGAAGCGCAAGAAGGGACCGTCGAAGGCTCTCCGGGCGCGATTCGGGCACACGCCGCTCTCCGTGGACGAGGACATCCCCTGGGACTGTGAGCGCCTCGTGATCGGCAGCGGAGCCGCCGGGTCGCTGCCCGTCCTCGATGAGGTCGCCGAGGAGGCGGCTCGTCGAGGTGTCGACCTCGTGGTCCTCCCGACGTCCGAGGCGATCCTGGAGCTCGAGCGAGCGCCCGACGGGACCAACGCGATCCTGCACGTGACCTGCTGAGGAAAAGAACCGTTCCGGAACGTCAGGCCGCCGTCAGCTCGATCGGGTGGATCGCGATCGTCCGGAGCGTGTCACCCCGCCACACGCGCGCCTCCACGGACCGGCCGATCACCTCGCCGACCATCAGCCGCTGGAGGTCGCGCGCATCGGTGATCGGCACACCGTCGAGCTCCACGATCAGATCGCCGGATCGGATGCCCGCACGCGCGGCGGGGCTGCCGTCCACCACCTCCATGATCTCGACGCCTTCGTTGCGGCCCACCGCCGCGGCCGCTCGGGGCGGCAACGGCCGACCGCCACCCGCGATGCCGATGTAGGCGCGCTGGAACCGGCCGGCGGACATGAGGGCGTGCATGATGCGCCGCGTCGAATCGTCGATGGGAACGGCGAGACCCAAGCCGAACCCGGCGATCGCGGTGTTGATCCCGACGACCCGCGCGCGCCCGTCCGCGAGCGCTCCACCCGAGTTGCCCGGGTTCAGGGCGGCGTCCGTCTGGATCACGTTCTCCACCACCCGGCCGGCTTGCACCGGGAGGGCTCGCCCGAGCGCGCTGACCACACCCGCGGTGACGGAGCCCGCGAACCCCATCGGGTTGCCGATCGCCACGACGAGCTGCCCGACACGGAGCCCGGCAGCCTCACCGAGCTCCGCCGATGTGAATCCGTCTCCCTGGAGCCGGAGCACCGCGAGATCGGAGAGCTGGTCGCGGCCCACGACGTCGAACGCGACCTCGCGACCGTCGACGAAGGACGCCGACCCACGGTTCGTGCCGCCCACGACGTGCGCGGAGGTGAGGGCGAACCCGTCGGGCGTGATGACGACGGCGGATCCGGCTCCGTCCACGCTCCCTCCACGTGCTCGCTGTCGCACCCGAAGGCTCGCCACCGACGGGATCAGGCGTTCCGCGACCGACGTCACGACGCGCGAGTACGCGTCGAGCGCCTCCTCACCCGGATCGTTGCGGCCATCCATCTCACCCTTGTACCGCAGATCCCGCGAACGATGGTACGTCGTGCCCTGATCGTGACGGAGCGAAGGATCCGGCGGGGACCGGTTCTTCCGACCGTGAGACGATGAGCGCCGTGAGCGCCGAGCGCCATCCGCGGCTGCTGCCGGTGGGCGAAGAGTCCCGGGTCGCCCCGATCGAGCTGTTCTTCGACCTCGTGTTCGTGTTCTCGCTGACCCAGGTCACCGCCCTGATGGGCGATGATCCCGGGCCGCGCGGCGTCCTACGCGGGATGCTCGTGCTCGCGCTGCTCTGGTGGTGCTGGGTGGGCTACGCGTGGCTCGGCAACGTGGTGCAGGCCGAGGAGGGGCTCGGGAAGGCGACGATGTTCGCCTCGATGGCCGCGATGTTCGTGATGGCCCTCTCGGTACCGGAGGCGTTCGACGATATCGATGGCGGCCTGAATGGACCGACGGTGATCGCGTTCGCCTATCTCGCGGTCCGCGTGCTGCACCTCGCCATCTTCTGGATGGTGGCCGGCTCCTCCGAGGATCGCGGTCTGCGAGGGCAGCTGCTGCGATTCATCCCTTCCTTGGTCGGCAGCACGGCGATCCTGCTTGTGGCGTCGCAGCTCTCCGGCACGGCGCAGACGCTCACGTGGGTCGGGGCGCTACTCGTCGACTACGTGGGCGTGATCCTGGGTGGCGCGTCGGGGTGGCGGCTCCGGTCGGCCTCTCACTTCTCCGAGCGGCACGGGTTGATCGTGATCGTCGCCCTCGGCGAATCGATCGTCGCGATCGGCGTGGGTGTGGCGCACGTTGCGATCTCGTGGCCGATCATCGCGGCATCGGTGCTGGGCCTCGTTGTCGCGGGATGCTTGTGGTGGGCGTATTTCGACGTCGTCTCGATCGTCGCGGAGCGCGTGCTCCGCCGGCTCGAGGGCGAGGAGCGGACCCGGCTCGCCCGCGACGCCTACAGCTACCTGCACCTGCCGATGGTCGCCGGGATCGCGCTCGTCGCGCGCGGCATCGAGGAGGTCCTCCACGGGGTCGGCCACGCGACCGACGGGGAGCTCTCCCGGACCCTGGACCTCGTGCCGCTGGCGTCGCTCTTCGGCGGTGTCGCGCTCTTCCTCTTCGCTCACGTCGCGTTCAAGTACCGGACGTGGGGGATGGTGACGATCCGCCGTCTGGTCGTCGCGCTGCTGATCTGCGCGTTGATCCCGTTCGCAGCCGAGCTCCCCTCCTTGGGCGCGCTCGGGCTGCTCGCGGCCGTCCTGGTGGCGATGATCGCATCGGAGGCGATCCGGTACGCCGAGGAGCGGGAGCAGATCCGGCACGAGGACGTCGGTCCCGAGGTGCATCCCGGGCGTCGCGCGGCCGGTCAGGGGTCCGCGGAGCGGTGATCCCGGGCGTCAGAGCTCGGCCAGGCGCTCCTCGGCCGTCGCCTTGATACGAGCTGCCAGCGCGGGGTAGCCCGCCTCCATCTCGCGGAAGGAGGTGCCGAACATCGCGAAGATCGTCATCGGCGAGCTCGCGACGACGTCGGCCGTGCGCCGCCCGTCACCCAGCATCGCCATCTCGCCGAAGTGATCGCCGGGGCCGAGCGACGCGACGGCGGTGCCGTCGTGCGTCACGTCCGCCGTGCCTTCGTCGATCACGTAGAACTGGTAGCCGGAGGCGCCCTCGGGGGCGATCCGCCTGCCTTCGCTCACCCCTTCGACCTCGAACCATCCGGCGATGACCCCGAGGTCGTCATCGGACAGGTCGCCGAACAGCGGGATGTCGCTGAGCCGAGCGGGGTCGGGGTGCACGATACGGCTTCGCTCCTCGAGAAGGGTCCCGCGATCGTAGTCAACGAGCACCGAGCTGTCCCTCGGCGCCGCGATCTGTTCGGCGGGCGTTCACCGATCGGTTACCTGCGGTCTCCTTCAAGCAACTGCTTCAGGTTGTCGAGGACCATCGACCATGCCTGGTCCGAGGCGTCCCTCGCGTTGTCCGACGGCAGGTTGTGCTCGGTGATCGTGAGCTCGGAGCCGCCCTTCCGCTCCGCGACCTCCCACGTGACCTCCTGGTAGTGCTCGGGGCTGTCGGGGGTGCCCGAGAGGTCGCTCCAGTGGGTGTGCACGAGCAGGTGCGGCGGCTCGATCCGGACGATCTCGCCCTTGTCCACGTAGGGCTTCCCCTGCCATTCGCCCGTATGGACGATCGGAGAGCCCTGCTTCCAGTCGGTCTCCGTGTCCACGCCGAAGAACCACTGCTTGATCAGCTCCGGGGTCGTGATCGCGCGCCAGACCTCGTCCGCCGGCGCGCCGATCGCCACGGAGCTGGAGGTGCTGATGTCGGTCTCCATGCCATTGTTGTTCTCGGCTCCGCTGCGGGCCAAACATTCAGCTCCCCAGCAGCTGCCCGAGCCGGTCGAGGAAGCCGAGCTGGCCGCGAAGGATCTTCCGTCGAGCTTCCTCTAGCCCGAACCATCCCGCTCGGTCGACCTCGGGGAACTCCTGGGTCCGGCCGGAGCGCGGTGGCCACTCCATCTCGAACATGTTGCTGTGCACGTCACTCACGTCGAGGTCGCCCTCCATCGTCCAGGCGCTCACGACCTTCCCGCTCGGCTGTCGCAACTCGCCCAGCGACACGTGCTCGCTCTCATCCGGTGGTGCCTGTCCGATCTCCTCCTCGAACTCGCGACGCGCCACCTCGAGCGGGTCCTCGCCCGGCTCGTACTCGCCCTTCGGCAGCGACCAGGCGCCGTCGTCCTTCTTGGCCCAGAACGGACCGCCCGGGTGGACGAGGAGGACCTCGAGCCCGGCGTCCGTCCGTCGGTACGCGAGGAGCCCGGCGCTCAGCTTCGGCACGCCGTCGCCCTCAGCTCGCCGACCGCTCGTGGATGGCCCGGACCGTCTCGATCGTGTCGGCCTCGTCCGCTCGCTTGTCGGGCCGGTAGCCCTTGACGCGGGCGAAGCGCAGCGCCAGGCCGCCGGGGTAGCGCGGGCTCGGCTGGAGGCCGTCGAACGCGACCTCGACGACGAGCTCGGGCCGGACGTGCACGGTGATCCCCTCGCGCCCGGTCTCGATCTCCTGGAACCGCTCCGTCTGCCAGGCGAGCATCTCGTCGGTCATCCCCTTGAACGTCTTCCCGAGCATCACGAACCCACCGGTCTCCGGATCGCGCGCCCCGAGATGGAGGTTGCTCAGCCGGCCCTGGCGGCGTCCGTGGCCCCACTCCGCCGCGAGCACGACGAGGTCGAGCGTGTCCGCGCGCTTGACCTTGATCCAACCGGCGCCCCGGCGACCCGCCTCGTACGGAGCGTCCAGCGCCTTCACCATCACGCCCTCGTGCCCTTTCGCGATCGCGTCGTCCAGGAACCGGTCGGCCTCCTCGACGTCCGACGTGACGATCCGGGGGACGCGGAGCTCCTCGGGCAGCCGTTCGTCCAGCGCGGCGAACCGCTCGACGGCCGGGCGGTCGATCAGGTCTTCGCCGTCGAGATGCAGGACGTCGAAGACGAAGGCGGAGAGCGGGTAGTCCGTCTGGAACTCGGTGAGGTCCTTCCGGCTCCGGCTGCCGAACCGGCTCATCGTCAGGCCGAAAGGGTGCGGGCGCCGGTCGGGTCGCAGCGCGATCGCCTCGGCGTCGAACACCGCGGCCTCGATGGGCACGCTGCGGATCACCGCCACGATCTCGGGCACGCGATCGGTCACGTCGGCGAGGTTCCGCGTGAACGCGCGGACCTCGTCCCCCAGCCGGTGGATCTGGATCCGAGCGCCATCGAGCTTCCACTCGACGGCGGCCGGCGAGATCCGCGCGAGTGCCGAGGGGACGTCCTCGGCGGATTGCGCGAGCATCGGCTGCAGCGGGGTGAGGAGCGAGAGCCGGAACCGCGCGAGGGCGTCGCTGCCTCCTTCGATGGCCGCAGTCGCCGTGGCGCCGAGGTCTCCGGTCAGCATCGCGGCGCGCCGGACGTCTGTTCGTGGGACGTCCGCGGCGCGCGCGACGGCGTCGACCATCACCCCTTCGAGGGCCCCTTGACGGATCTCGCCCATCAGGAGACCGCGGAGGAAGGCCTGCTCGTCGTCGGTGGCCCGCGCGAACAGGTCGTGGAGCGCCGTTCGACGGGCGGTCTGGGAGCCGGCGCCGGCCAGTGAACCGATCTCGGTGAGTGCGCCGTCGACCTCGAGCAACTCCAACGAGGCCGGCGCCGGCGCGGGCGGCGGCAGGTCCTTCAAGGTTGCCCATCCCACGCCGATCGACCCCTGCGGGAGCACGCCGGAGAGGTACGCCACCGCGATCGGGACCTCGCCGGGCGCGAGGGCCGCGAGGACCGAGGAGAGACGGGCGACCTTCTCGAGCCGGGACGAGGTCGCGGCGACGTCTGCCGACGCCGCCGCGATCTCACCCAGGAGCATCCGTTCCCTGCGAGCAGCCCCTGGCCGCTACGAGCCCTCGGGGCTCATGGGGCTCATGAGCTGGAAGTAGTTGCCGTCGGGATCCGCGAACGTGGCGATCAGCCCGTCCATCTCTTCCCCGGGGCTGTACGGCTCCTGGACCACGGTGGCTCCCGCCTCCACGAACCGATCGAACTCGGACTTCACGTCCGCGGTCTCGATGTTCCAGATCACCCTCCCCGGCTCCGGGTTCTTCCCTTTCACCTGGTCGTGAGGGCCGATCGTGACCGCGCCCGACCCGATCATCCAGCCGGTGTAGCCGCCGTCGTTCCAGGTCGGCTCGCCGAAGAGCTTCGTGTAGTACTCGGCCAACGGCTGCGGGTTCTCGGACCCGATCAGGACGCTGTTGAAGTTCATGACGCATCCCCTTTCCTCGTCTCTTGACTATCAGACGGAGCGCGCATCCGAAACTCATCGAGAGGATCGCCTCCCGTTCGACACCTCACGGCCGTGCTCCATCCACGTCGTCGTCCCATCGCCCGTTCCGCTTCGCTTCCTCGATCGCCGCGAGGCCTGCGTCGGTCATCCGTCCTTCCTCGATCAGCCGGTGCGCTCGCGCCCGGTTGACGGCGGACCAGTTGCTCCCTTTCCGCCGAGGCGTGTAGCGGAGCGCGTAGCGCTCCTCGTCGATCGGCTGCATCGCGCTGTCGATCCATCCGAAGCACAGCGCCTCCTCGGTGGCCGGGATGAGCGCGACCGACGGCGACGTCGCCCCCTTCTTGGAGATCGTCAGCCACGCTCCGTCCTCGTTGGCGTGGTGCTCCTCGAGCCACGCGCGCCACTCCTCCACGGATCCGAACCGGAGCAGCTCCCCCGTGATCTCCACATCCGCCATCCTAGGCACGCACGTCGACAGCCACCCTCGACGAGCGCGCCGGGCGCGTGTCACCATCGGCTTCATGGCGTTGGATCCCCCCATGCCGCTCGGCGCGCGACTGCGCTCGACCCGTGTGCGCCGGCGCGACGTGCTGATCGGCGGAGCCCTCGGAGCGGCGGTCGTGCTCGCACCCCCGCTGCGGGCGCGCAGCGCGGTGCCTGCCGGCCTCGGCCAGGAGATCCGCGACCTGATGGCCGCCGGTCGTCTCCCGGGTCTCAGTGCCGCCGTCGTCCGCGGAGGAGAGGTCGTGTGGTCGCACGCGTGGGGGATGGCGAACATCGAGGCGGGACGGCGCGTGACGCCCGACACGCTGTTCATGCTCGCGAGCGTCTCCAAAACCGTCGTCGCTACGGCCGTGCTCCAGGCGATCGAGGATGGTCTGTTCGACCTCGACGCCCGCGTGAACGACGTGCTCCCGTTCCCGGTGCGCAACCCCGTCCATCCGGACATGCCGATCACGGTCCGCCAGCTCCTCACGCACTCGTCGAGCATCCGCGACAACTGGAACCTGCTGATCGCCAGCTACGTGACGGGTGACTCGACGATGTCGTTGCGGACGTTCCTCCGCCGGTACCTCTCCCCTGGCGGGGCGGACTACGCGCCGAACAACTTCTACGCGTTCGGGCCGGGCCGGTCCTATCGGTACGCGAACGTGGGCGCCGCCTTGGCGGCGTTCCTGGTGGAAGCGGCGGCCGGGATCGGATTCGAGACCTGGTGCGAGCAGCGGATCTTCGCGCCGCTCGGCATGGATCGCGCGGGGTGGCACCTCGCGGGGCTTCCCCGCCGTGAGCTCGCGATGCCCTACACGTGGTCGGGGAACAAGAACGCGTACGTGGAGACGGGGCACTACGGCTATCCCGACTACCCGGACGGCGCGCTGCGGACGACGGC
>JBOGVC010000221.1:0-12248 GCA_050695275.1 Actinomycetota bacterium
CAACAGGTCCTCGGTCAGAGCGGCGCTGTCCAGGGCGAGGGCCACCTGGGACATCAGCGCCTCGAGCGTGTCCTTGTTCGCGCGCGGCAGAGGGATGCCCGTGCCGACGACCAGGAGCCCTCGCAGCTCGTCTTTCATGAACAGCGGACCGCTCATCAGGAACGCTGACTCCGGTGGGAACCCGAGCGGTTCGGCGATCTCGGATTCCTCCACGACCACCTCGATGGAGCGGTGCGTCTTGAGACGGTCGCGCTTCCACTGCGGCAGGATCGAGAGGGAGAGCGTCACGCCGACGACGTCCTCTCGTCCGCCGGCGGCCGCCACGACGGTGTAGTCCTCGCCGTCCTCGCCCACCAACACGCGGATCACCGCGGTCTCACCGGCGATCGAACGTGCTGCTTGGAGGGTCGCGGCGTAGATCCCATCACGGTTCGTCGCGGTCACGAGTGCCGTCCCCGCGCCACGGAGCGCTCGCTCACGGACGGTGGATTGCTCCTGCTTCCGGACGAGACCGGCGATCCTCACGACGACCAGGAGGAACAGTGCCGCCGACGCGCCGATCAGGACCGGCAGGTCACCCGCCACGTCCAGGTCACCGGCCTCGTTGCGGATGTGCTGGATCATCATCACGCTCGGCGCGAGGAGCGAGGCGAGCGCGAGCAACCAGAGACGGCCTCTCGTCAACCTCGGCTCGACGTCCGGGGTGCGCTCCGAAAGCGCTCGCATCGACCCGTGCAACGAGGCCGCGCCCCACAAGACATAGAAGGTCGCCCACCCCGTTTCCAGGATGCCGCTCTCGTTGTCATACACGGCGCCCGAGACCGAGATGTAGCTGTACATGAAGTCCGTGAGGAACAGGGCGAGCGTCGCTCCCGCCATCAGGTAGAAGGCGGGGGCCCGCCGGCCGCCGCCGATCGCGAGGCGAACGACGACGGTGAACAGGATCAGGTCCATCACCGGATACCCCATCGCGGTCAGCTTCTGGATCAGGCTGGATGTCGAGTCGCGCGCGAGAGGTGAGAGCAGGAACACCCACGAGACCGTGCCGATCCCGATCGCGACGATCAGCGAGTCGATCACGCTGTCTCGGTCGCCACCGGGGGTGCGGAGGCGGATCAACCAGAGGATGCCCAGGATCAGACACGGATAGACCGAGAGATAGAAGACGTCGCCGACCGACGGGAACGGGAGCTCGACCCCGAAGAACCGGTCGTAGTTGTAGGTGATGACGTCACCGGCGACGAAGAAGGCCTGGCCGAGAGCGAACAGGTACCAGGGCAGCCGCGTCTGCGGCTTCCACACACGGACGGCGATCACGATCACGATCGGCGAGGAGATCGCGATCACGTTGAACAGCGGCCCGAGGCGAAGACCTGGGACGAACAAGTAGGCGGCCGTCACAAGGACGCCGCCGCAGACATAGAGGACCCAGGCTTTCCGCCTCACAGGTTCGATATCGGTTCTGGGGGAAGCCGACCTTAGTCGGCGTTTGGCCTGCTCAAGCCCCTTGAAAGGGGCCTGGACCCGGCTCACAGGGGAGCCGGTGCGCGGCTGGGGAGCAAAGGCTCCTCGATCGGGGGCAGGGGCCTGTCCGGATCCTCCGAGGAGGCCCTGGCGAGGTCACCGCTCCGTTCGACGTCCCGCATGCCCGGGAGGAACAGGAACCCCAGCGTCACGACCCCGCCGAGGATGCCGGCACCCACGAGGGTCGTTCGGGGACCGAAGACCGCCGCGACCGGTCCCGTGAGGGCGAAGGACACCGGCACGAGACCCGTCGAGATGAACCAGTCGAAGCTGGACACCCGCCCGAGGAGCCTCGGGGGCACCAGCCGGCCCTTGGTGGTGGCCCACACGATCGTCCCGGCACCCTCCAGGGCATTGAAGACGAAGCTCGCCAGCATCAGCTGCCACGGGAACGACGCGAGGCCGTAGCCGGCGATCGCGACCGTCGAGAGGGTCCAGACCCCGTACATGAACGTGATGTGCCTGCGGGGCATCTCCCGGTTCCCCATGACGATCGCCGCGAACATCGCCCCGACCCCCCCGAGAGCGAGGATGAAACCGAGATCGCTCGCCGAGCCGTGCATGTGGTTCTTCACGATGAACGGCAGCAGGACCTCCGACGGTCCCCAGAAGATCAGATAGGCCAGGGTCGCGGCGAGGAACGTGCCCCAGAGCCACACCCTCGACCTGACGAACCGGAACCCCTCGCGGATGTCCTGGAACGCGGAGTGTCGCTCCTCCGTCGGGTCGAGCGCGCGCGCCCGCATCAGCGCCACGCACGCGATCGAGAGCACGAACGTGCCGGCGTCGATCAGGAACGCCGCGCCGGGACCCCAGGCCGCGATCAGCCACCCGCCGACCGCCGGACCCAGCATGCGGGCCGCGGCCGGACGGACGAACTGGTCCAGCGAGTTCGCCTGGTTCAGGTCACGGCTCGGGACGAGCTGCGGGACGATCGCGTCGAACGCCGGACCGAAGAACGCCGTCCCGGCCCCGAACACGGCGGCCACGATCATGATGTGCCAGATCTCGAGGGTCCCCTCGGGGGCGATCGACAGCAGGCCGAGCGCGATCAGGCTGAGCGCCCGGAGGGTATCGGCCGCGATCATCACTCGGCGCCGGTCGAAGCGGTCGCTGACGACGCCTCCCAACAACAAGAAGACGATCTGCGGCACGGTCATCGCGACGCCAACGATCGAGAGCGCCGTGGGAGCGTTCGACAACTGGTAGACCTGCCACGCCAGCGTGACGATGAAGATCCCATCGCCGATCAGCGACACCGTCATCCCCACCCAGAGCAGGCGGAAGTCGCGGTGGCGGAGGGGTCGGAGGATCCGGACGCGCTTGACCAGGCCGTTCACGGGTCACGCCGTCTGGGAGGCCACTCGGAGGGTGGATCGGAGGAGGTCGCGGGCGGCGATCGCTTCGCGCGTGCCGGCGAGGGCCGGGCGCTCGGACAGGCACTCTTCGAGGTCGTCGAGACCCATCCGCACGACTCCGCGCAGTCGCTCGACGCCACCGTTCACGGCCTGGTGGATCCCGCGTTGGTACTCGAGGAAGGCCCTGCCGCGATCGCCCTCGCACATCAGGGCGAGGGCGAGATCGAACCTGACCGCCGTCCACCGCCCATCGAGCTCGAGGGCTAGGCGAAGGGTCGCGACGGCTTCCGGGTAGCGGCCGAGCCGGAGCTGACACCAGCCGATCAGCTCGAGGAGGTCGATCTCCTTCCCGGCGCGGGGGGTTCCCTCGTCGATGACCGCTTGGGCGAGCCGGTTCGCCTCGTCGACCTCACCCATCCGGCGGTAGACGTTGGAAAGGCCCTCCTTCGCCCACAGGGCGCTGGGGTCGAGCTCGAGTGCCCGCGCATAGGCGTCCCTGGCGCCGGCGAGTCCCTCGACGCCGAGGTTCTCGAGGGCCCATCCGCGCGCCGTGTGCACGGCGGGCTCGTCGGGGTGGTCTGCGACCTGCCGATCGAGCTCCTCGAGCGCCGCCTGGTAATGGCCGGCTGCGGAGAGCTCCTCCACACGGCCCAATCCTTCGGCGACCGGACCTTTGGTCATCTTGTGTTCCCTCCTGCTCGGGCGGCCCGTTCCCGGAGGAGCTCGCGGTGTCCGTCATGTTGAAGTTCGAAACGCTCGTTGATCTCGCCCAGGACCGTGCACAGACGCTCGATCTGCTCGTCGTCGTTCGCCGCGGTGATCTGGATCCGGAACCCGACCTCGTCCATGGGCACGAGCGGGTAGGCGGCCATCGTCACGTAGATCCCACGGTCGAAGAGGTAGCGGCCGACCGCGTCGATGTCCTCGTGGTCGGCCAGAGGGACCTCGATCAACGGGTAGCCGGATCGGTTGGGGGTGTAGATGTCGAGCTCGTGCAGTCGGTCGAGAACCCGTTCGGTCTTCCGGTACATCTGGAGGCGATGCTGATCGCCGCGCCGCTCGTTCACGTCGAGCCCGGCGATCGTCGTCGCGAGCGACGCGACCGGCGAAGGGCCCGAGTAGAGGTACGGAGGCGCGGCGACCTTGAGGACGTCCTTGAGTCGCGTCGGCAGGGTGAGGAACGCGAGCAGGGACGAGTACGCCTTCGAGAAACCGGCGATGAAGATCACGTTCTCGTACGTCTCGCCCTGGTGGCGGATCACGCCGTTGCCGCGCTTCCCCCACGGGCTGAGCTCGTCCGGAGCGCGCTCGCCCACGACGCCGAACCCGTGGGCGTCGTCCACGTACAGGATCGCGTCGTACTCGCGCGCCAGGCGGGCGAAGGCACGGAGGTCGGGAGCGTTGCCGAGCATCGAGTTCACGCCGTCGAGCGCGATCACGCGTGGCGTCGTCGTGCTCGCTCGCAGCAGCTCTTCGAGATGGTCGGGGTCGTCGTGGCGGAATCGCTGGACGGTCGCGCCGTGGCCGCGTGCGATCATCGCGCCGTCGTAGATCGTCTTGTGCGCCCGTCCGTCGAGGAAGACCGTGCCTGCGCCCGCGAGGACCGGGATCACCGACATGTGGATGTGGGTGATCGTGGGGAACAGCAATGTGTCCTCGCCCCCCACGAGCTCCGTCACCTTCTCTTCGATCTCTTCGTACAGGACTGGACTCCCGAGCAGACGGGACCACGACGGGTGCGTGCCCCATCGGGTGAGGTACTCGGGGACGGCGTCGATGATCTCGCGGTCGAGGTCGAAGCCCAGGTAGTTGCACGAGGCGAAGTCGAAGAGCCAGCGGTCTCCGATCCTGATCCGCCGGCCGTCCTGCTCGTCGATCACGGCGTCGAGCATCGGATGGGAGTCCTTCAGCCGAGCCAGGTCGGCGACGGTCTCCATCCAGCGATCGAGCCATCCGTCGCTCTCACGCCGGAGGGGACGCGGCCCGATCGGGCCGGCCACGACCGTGTCCGAGGCCCTCCGACGAGGGTCATCGGTCTTCCGACGAGCGAACAGGGGTGCGCGAGAGGCGCGATCAGCCAGCGACATGGATTCCCGTATCGGCCGAATGGGCGAGGCCCTTAACACCTACAACGGGGTATCTGGGGCTTGGATCCGAGCACGGGAGCAGCACGTGGCTTCAGGCCGACCCGGAGGCGATCAGAGGGTCAGGATCCCGTACCCCGATCGGGGGACAGCAGGCGGACCCGGAGACCAAGACTGGACGCGGTGCCGAACGGGTAGGGAGAGAGGATGCCCACCATCGGGATCCATGCATCGCACGAACAGCTCTCGCCCGCTCGCCTCCTCGAGGCGGTGCGGAACGCGGAGGCGGCCGGGTTCCGTGCCGCGATGTGCTCGGATCACCTCGCCCCGTGGAGCGAGCGCCAGGGGGAGTCCGGTCACGCCTGGACCTGGCTCGGCGGCGCGATGCAGGCGACGTCGCTCCCGTTCGGCGTGGTGACCGCTCCCGGACAGCGCTCCCACCCGGTGGTGACCGCGCAGGCGATCGCCACGCTCGGCGACCTGTTCCCCGGCCGGTTCTGGGCCGCGCTCGGCTCGGGCGAGGCGCTGAACGAGCACGTCACCGGCGACCCGTGGCCGACGAAGAGGGACCGGGACGCCCGACTCCTGGAGTGCGTCGACGTGATCCGTGCCCTCCTCCGCGGGGAAGAGGTGACCCACGACGGTCTGGTGCGCGTGGACCGCGCGCAGGTGTGGAGCCTGCCCGCCGAGCCGCCGGCCCTCTACGGCGCCGCGGTGAGCGAGGAAACGGCGGGGACCGTCGGCTCCTGGGCCGACGGGATGATCACCGTGTATCAGCCGGTCGACGTCCTCCGGCGGGTGATCGACGCGTTCCGCGATGCAGGCGGTGGTCGCGCGCCGGTCGCCGTGCAGGTCCACGTGTCGTGGGCTGAGGACGAGGAGACGGCACTCCAGATCGCGCACGACCAGTGGCGGACGAACGTGTTCGGGTCGGAGCTCGCGTGGAACCTCGAGCTGCCGGCGCAGTTCGACGAGGCCGCCGCCCGCGTGCGGCCCGACGACGTGACGGAGGCGGTCCTGGTCTCGGCCGATCTCGGCCAGCACACGAAGTGGCTCCTCGAGCTCGCCGACCTCGGCGTGGACGCGATCTACCTCCATCACGTCGGGAAGGAACAGGATCCCTTCATCGAGGCGTTCGCCGAGCACGTCCTCCCGGAGCTGGCGTCGTGACGACCGCCCGCACGAGCGACCTGTGGTGGAAGAACGCGGTCGTCTACTGCCTCGACGTCGAGACGTTCCTGGACTGGGACGGAGACGGCACCGGCGATCTGATCGGCCTCACCGAGCGGATCGACTACCTCGCGGGGATCGGCATCAGCTGTCTGTGGCTGATGCCGTTCCAGCCCTCGCCGAACCGCGACGACGGCTACGACATCACGGACTACTACGCCGTGGACGAGCGGCTGGGCTCGCTGGGCGACTTCGTCGCTCTGATCCGCACCGCGAAGGACCGCGGCATGCGGGTCATCATCGACCTCGTCGTGAACCACACGTCGGACAAGCACCCGTGGTTCCGCGCCGCGCGCTCCTCCCCCACCTCGGAGTTCCGCGACTACTACGTCTGGGCGGACGAGCCGCCGGCCGAGCCGAAGGCCGAGGTCGTGTTCCCCGACCAGGAGGACACGATCTGGGCATGGGACGAGAAGGCCGGGCAGTACTACCTGCACCACTTCTACTCGCACCAGCCGGACCTGAACATCGCGAACCCCAAGGTTCGCCAGGAGATGGCCAAGATCGTCGGCTTCTGGCTCGAGCTGGGCGTCGACGGCTTCCGCGTGGACGCGGTGCCGTTCCTCCTGGAGACCGGCGGGATCGCGGGCGACGTCGAGCTCGACCCGCACGACTTCCTGCGGGACCTCCGGTCGTTCATGGCACGGCGCCGGGGCGACGTGATGATGCTCGGCGAAGTGAACCTACCCCACAAGGATCTGCAGCTCTTCTTCGGCGGCCCCGACGGGGACGAGGTGCAGCTGCTGTTCAATTTCATCCTGATGCAGTCGATCTACCTCGCGATGGCACGGCAGGACGCCCGCCCGATCGCGAAAGCCCTCCGGGAAACAGTCCGCAAGACCGACGACCAGCAATACGCGAACTTCCTCCGCAACCACGACGAGCTGACGCTCGACAAGCTCACCGACGCGCAGCGCCAGGAGGTGTTCGACGCGTTCGGCCCCGAGGAGGACATGCAGCTGTTCGGGCGCGGTCTCCGGCGCCGGCTCCCCTCGATGCTCGACGGCGACGAGGACCGGATCCGGATGGCGTACAGCCTGCTCTTCTCCCTGCCCGGCACGCCGGTCCTGTTCTACGGCGAGGAGATCGGGATGGCCGAGAACCTCGCGATCGAGGGGCGGCTGAGCGTGCGGACGCCGATGCAGTGGAGCGATCAGAAGAACGGGGGGTTCTCGACGGCGCCGCCGTCACGCCTGCGGCGTCCGGTCGTCGAGGGCCGGTTCGGACCGCTCGCCGTGAACGCGGCCGCACAACGCCGCGAACCCGACTCCATGCTGAGCTGGATGGAGCGCCTGATCCGACGGCGGCGGGAGACCCCGGAGCTCGCGTGGGGGTCGTGGACCGTGCTGGAGACCGACGTCACGGGTGTGCTCGCGCATCGCTGCGACTGGGAGGGACGCAGCGTCGTCGCGGTGCACAACCTCGGCGCCGACCCGTGCATCGTCCGCGTCGAGCTCGGCGAGGTGCCCGAGAGGGCGAGGCTCGACGACCTCCTGGACGAGCGCGGGGCGCTCGACGGGATCGACGGAGCCGCGCTCGAGCTGAAGCTCGGCGGGTTCGGCTACCGCTGGTTCCGGATCAGCACGGCCGACCAGCAGACCCCTCCGTAGGCCTCCTCCGATCGGGAGCGCAACGTTCGTCTCGTGGACGCCCGCGCGTCATCCGGAGCAGGTACACCTTGGATCGGAGGGTTGGCAGAGGCCTTCCGAGAGGCGCCGGGATCCCGGCGTCCGAGCTGGAGGTCCCCCGGTCCTACCGAACGAGGTCCGCTCTCGGGAGCAGACCATCCACAGTTGGAAGACGCGAGGCCCGGGCGGCCGCACGTCATCCGCCCGGGCCTCAGAGACGATCCGCTACGAGGCCACCTGCGAGCGTTCCGGCCCGGCGGTCCACGTGCGCGGCTTCGATGCCGCGGCGACGAGCACGATCACGTCGCTCGGGCGGAGGACCGGCGGCTGCTGCAACATCCAGTGCTTCACGCTTCCGGGGCCGCCCACGTAGACGTCATCGGGGAGTCGCTTGACGATCCATTCGTCGGCGAGGATCGCGAGGAGCCCTCGGACCTCGACCGGCCGGTCGATCGCAGCGCTCAGGAGGCTCGCCGCACGGAGCGCTCGGGCCGACGCCTTCGCCAGGAAGGTCGTGCGACGCCCGTCGTGCACGACGCTCCGCGCGTTCACGCGGATCGCCCCGGTGAGGTCCTTCGTGTCGATGGTGAAGACTCCGCCCGGCCCGATCACCACGTGATCCACGATCGCGCCTCTTTCGCCGAGCGGGACATCGTGGAACGCGAACCATCCCTCGGGCAGGCGGCCGAGCCACACGCCGGGGACGTGCTCGGCGTTCGCTTCTCGGCGCCATGCGCGCGAGACCTGAAGCAGGCCGGCCAGGCGGCTTCCGGATCCGACCGTCGCCTGCGTCCGCGCGTCGATCTGCATGCTGAGGTCCTCGGCACGAGCGTGGCCCGGCCTGAGCGGGTGAGGACGCGAGCATCGGTCAGCGGTCGAGCTCATCGCGCAGCGCCGAGAGCCACTCCACCGCGATCCGGTCCTGCGGCCGGTCCGCCGCACGCTTCATGCGGATCAGGTCGTCGAGTGAGGCCACGCGCACGACGAGACCGTCGAGATCCTCGTCCGTGGCGGCCGTATCGAGATCCGCGAACCCGTCCGTGCCGGCCGGGGTGCCCAAGCAATCGATCGGCCCCGTATCGGTCGTGAACGTGAAGTGATCGCCGGCCGCGAGGGCACCCGGGTCCAGGCGGAACGGCACGTCCGCCGGGGCACCGCGGAGCCGAGCATGGAGGCCGTCGAGGGCGCGCGCCAACCGCTCGAGGTTCTCGGTGTCTCGCGCGTGACAGACGTCGACATCGCCCGTGATCATCGGTGAGCCACGCAGCGCGGCCGCGTACCCACCGATCAGGACGAATCGCACACCGTGGTCCACGAGTGTGCGGAGACCGGCGAGCGGATCGAACGGCGGTTCGCTCACGGATCGGACCGACGGCGAAGGCTCGCCGTCCGGTTCCACTCCCGCGCGGCGAGCCGGGCGCGCTCGATCGGCGAGAGCCCGAGCCGTTCGCGGATCAGCGTCCGATCGACGCCGAGGCCCGGCCGCTCGACCAGATCGAGCGCCAGGTCGCACCCGCGGAGCAGGGCGTCGAGGGTCTCGAGCCTGGGCGAGATGTGATCGCGCTCGATCCGGGAGACGGCCGGCTGCGCCATGCCCGTCCTCCGGGCGAGCTCGCGCTGGGTGAGGCCCGCCCGCCGGCGGGCTTCGCGCAGGATCGTGCCGGCTCGCATCTCAGGACGATAACAGAAACGGTATCAAACCTTATCCGCGCGGAGCTCGCGCCAGCCCTCTCGCTCGAGGAACAGGGAGATCGCGGTGCCGAGGACGAGCGACCAGAAGAACGAGCCGAGCCCCAGGATCGTCATGTCCGAGAGCGCGATCGCGAACGCGAACAGCGGCCCGAGCACGAGCGGGCCGGCGCTGATCTCTCGGATCGCCGCCACGAGGGCCGGCACCAGCGCGAGCCCTGCGATCGCGAGCAGCAGCACCGGAGGGATCAGCAGCGCGAGGTCCGCGGCCACCGCCGCGAACAGCGCGATCAGGAGTCCCGCCGCGACCGGCAGGTAGATCGACCGGTAGCGCAGGGACCGATCGCCGGCGGACGGCCCGGCGGTCACGAGGACCGGCGGCAGCGCCAGGGAGACGGCGACCGGTCCGAACAGCGACGCGAGGAGGGTCCCTCCCCCGGTGACCAGGTTGATGATGCGCTCCGGCGGGCGGTAGCCCTGTCCCCGGAGGTAGATCACGGAGGGCACGTTGGACTGCACCGTCATCAGGGCCAGGAGGACCGGGGCGACGGTCGCGATCGCCGCGAGCGAGAACGCCGGACGGACGACCTCGAAGGCAGGGAGTGAGAACGCCGACGGGAACTCCCCGAGCTGTCCGGTGAGCAGCGCGGCGAGGCACCCCGCCAGGAACGCCGGCAGGATCGGCGGCAGCCGCGTGCCGAGCATCCGCTGCCCCACGAGGTAGCCGACCACCGCGGCCCCCACCATCAGCGCGATCCGCCACGTGCCGTCGGAGGTGCGGAGCGCCGAGAAGACGTCGACCACGAACGGCATCACCGCGCCGGCGATCAGGCCCTGCACGATCGGAGCGGGGATCCATCGCGCCAGCTGGCCGGTGAGCCCCAGGATCGCCGTCACGAGGACGAGCGCCCCCGCGAGCATCGACGCGCCGACGAGCTCGGCGAACGTGACCCGGTGGCCGAGCGTGACGAAGAAGATGAGCGCGAAGACGTTCCCGGTGAGCAGCAGCGGCATCCGGTACCGGAGCGTGAGGACGAGGCTCGGGATCATCGGGAACCCGTAGACGAGCGCGATCCAGCCGCTCGTGCGCCGGTCTGGGAGGTCGAGCCCACGGGGACCGGCGGCGGTCAGGACGATGCTGAGGACCGCGAGGAAGACGATCGTGACGGTGAGCCCGGCGACCAGCGCCGGCAGGCTCCGCCGGAGCTCCCGTGATCTCGTCGCCAACGGACCTCCCGGTGGACGCGCACGATGCGTCTCGACGGGCGCCATCCTCACGCACAGGGGATCCGCTGTCACGGCACGTAGCCATTCGACCATCCGGAAGCTCCCCCGCGGATCGTCGCTATCCCCCTGGAGCCCCACAGATGCTGTGGGACGGTCGAGACCGCGACATTCCTCCCACTGCGCGATACCGCTCCACCGGGTCGGTCGGGCAGAGTGGCCTTTCGCCCGGGGCCGGCTCGGCCCGGTGAGACCAGGAAGGGGACAGCGTTGACCGAGCGCTCGATCAGGAGGTCGTCGTTCGGCGACGCTCCGGGTCGGCTGACCGCAGTTGCTGTCTCCGTCCTCTGTGCCGTGCTCGGCGCCTTTCTCGCTCCCTCGCCGGACGCTCCATCTTCCGGCGCCGATCGCTCCGTCCTGATCCACGAAGCGAACCCCTCCTCCCACCTCGCCGAGGATCTCGTCCTCGCGGTGGGTGGCCACATCACGCGTCCGCTCCCCCTGATCGGCGGGTTCGCGGCGTCCGTGCCGGACGACGGTCTCCCGATGCTCGCCGGAGCCCCCGCGATCGCCGGGCTCTCCGTCGACGCCCGCGTCGAGATGGCCTCGTCCGGCACGGACGCGTACGACGCGTTCGACCCCAACCTGGCGTGGCGGAAGGCGATCCGTCTGGGTCAGCTCCCGAGCGGGATCGACGGGAGCGGTGTCACGGTGGCGATGATCGATACGGGCGTCGCCCATCACGACGACCTCGGTGATCGCGTCGTCGCGCGTGTGGACTTCACGCCGGGCGGCGCGGGAGACGATCAGTTCGGGCACGGCACCCACCTCGCCGGCGTGATCGCGGGCGACGGCGGCAACTCGGCGGGCAAGTGGCGCGGGGTCGCGCCCGCCGCGGAGCTCGTCTCGGTCAAGGTGGCCGGCGCCGATGGGTCCACCGACGTCTCGGTCGTGATCGCGGCGATCCAGTGGGTCGTCACGCACCGCGATGCCTACGGCATCCGGGTGTTGAACCTGTCGTTCGGGACCGATTCGATCCAGCCGTACGCGATCGATCCGCTCGACGCGGCGGTCGAGCGCGCCTGGGCAGCGGGCATCACGGTCGTGGTCTCGGCGGGCAACCGCGGGCCGGGGATGGGCACGATCGCCAAGCCCGCCGACGATCCCTACGTGATCACGGTCGGCGCGGCCGACCTGAACCAGACGCCGGAGCGCTGGGATGACGAGGTCGCTCCGTTCTCGAGTCGAGGTCCCACGCAGGACGGCTTCGAGAAGCCGGATCTCGTGGCACCCGGCACCACGATCGTGGCCACCCGCGACGCCGGGAGCGCCGTCGACCAGCTCCATCCCGATGCCGTCGTCGACGAGAGCTACTTCAAGGGCACGGGGACGTCGCAGAGCGGCGCGATCGTCTCCGGCATCGCCGCCCTGATGTACGAGGCCAACCCGAACCTCACGCCGAAGCGGGTGAAGGGCATCCTGTTGGGCACGGCGTTCAAGACCGCCGCGTA
>JBOGVC010000222.1:0-7183 GCA_050695275.1 Actinomycetota bacterium
CGGCGGGGCGCGGGTGGGGGGCCGTCGCGCTCGTAGGTGGCATCTTGTTCGTCGTCGTGGCCGAGGCACGAGCAAGGTCGTTCCCTCGAGATCTGTCTTCCGCGATGTGAACCGGCGCGACCGACAGGCCGCTTGGGTCTTTTGACGTATCGGGCCCGCCGGGACACACTCGGCCATATGCAGGCGGACGTGAGCTTCTCCGCCAGCCCGATCCTCTGGGTCATCCTCTCCATCGTGTTCCTCGGGTCATTTGGGAGCTGGCTCTGGATCAGGCGTACTCGGACATCCAGGGGGCCTTCGGCGCGACCAGCGGTGTTCTCGCTGATCGGCGACGTGACCGAGAGCGTCCTTCCCACCGGATGGGCCGATGAACAGATCGTGGTTCTTCTCGGCGACGTGCGCATTGATCTGCGCGATCGGCCCCCCGGTGAGGGAGCCATCCTTCGTGTATTCCATCTGATCGGGGATGTCCGACTGCAGGTCGCTCCCGGAACCCGCGTGATCACGAGTGGCGTCACGCTCCTCGGGGACCAGCGCGTCGACGTGAGCGCAGGCGAGGGCCCTGAGTTCGAGGTCCGAACCTGGGGTCTGATCGGCGACGTAAAGGTCAGCAGCTAGCAGCCATGGCCGTTCGATCTGATCGTTTGCGCGACGCTCGACCTCCCCGGTTTGCTCCCTCAAGGCCCGCAGGTCGGTACCAACCGTTCCTGGGAGCAACGACTCGCGGACCGTAACGGCGTTCCGAGCGAGCAACGGTGCTGACAGATTCCAATGCCGCGTGTCGCAGGTCCGTGCACCACTCTTGCACCACGAGACACAGGTACCCCGAGGTAATCCCAGGTACTCCGACGTACAAGGTTTGCCCTGCTCAGAGCACTGACCTGTGGGTTTCGGTCGCCCTTACAAGGCGAAGGTCGGGGGTTCGAGTCCCTCAGCGCCCACGAACCGTCGATCTACAGACGTGGATCGACCGGCTCGCTCTCGAGGGCGAGCACGCCGAACACACATTCGTGCACGCGGAAGAGTGGCTCACCTCGGGTGAATCGTTCGAGCGCCTCGACGCCGAGGGCGAACTCCCGTGATGCGAGCGAGCGCTTCCGCCCGAGACCACGCTTGCGCAGCCTCTCGAGGTTCCGCTCCTCCGTGTACTCGGGTCCGTAGATGATGCGGAGGTATTCGGGACCACGCACCTTGATGCCGGGCTGCACGACTCCGCGACGGCCTCGGACGCTCGGCTGGGCGGGCTTCACGACCATGCCCTCGCCGCCTCCGCCGATCAGCGCCTCCCACCACACCACCGCTTCGTCCTGGCTCTTCTGATCGGTCACATCCACGACGAGATGCTTCGTGGGACGCACCAGAGTGGGTGCGGCTGAGGCGAGTCGATCGGCCATCCCCATGTGCCACACGTGCTCGCGATCCACGTACGTGCCTCCCTCGCCCGCGAGCAGCTGGAACGGCGCGAGCTTCACGTCCGCTAGCGAGTCCACGCTCCAGCAGTACGGACGGTAGGCATCGACGAACGCTTCCGCCATCGCGAGCCGATGTCGCTGCGTGGTCACGAGCCCTTCGACGTCGACCCCGCGGGCCTCAGCGTTGTCGAGCACCGCGACCGCGGCTCGCCCAGCGGCCGTCGCGGCGGCGCCCACCGACGCATACTGCGAGCGGAGCAGCTCCTCGGCCTTCAGGGACCAGGGAAGGAGCTCGGCGTCGAACGCGAGCCAGTCGGTCCCGAGGTCGTCCCAGAGACCCGCCGCGTCCACCGCATCGCGGAGCGCACCGAGGAACTCCGCTTGTGACGGTTCGGCGGCGAAGAACGATCGTCCCGTCCGTGTGACCGCGACCCCTGGGCCGTCGACCTTGAACCGACGGATCCCCACGTCGTCCGATCGACAGACGATGACCACGGCGCGCGAGCCCATGTGTTTCTCCTCGCAGACCACGGTAGGGATACCTTCTCGTCGATACTCGTCGAAGGCCTCGGCGGGATGCTCGAGGAGCCCGGGCAGTGTGGTGGTCGGTGTCGGCGCCATCGTCGGCGGGAGGTAGATGAGCCACCGCGGGTCTACCGCGAACCGGCTCATCACCTCGAGCGCCGCAGCAGCATGGTCCTCGGGGATCGTGAGCCGCCCCCCGAGCCGCGTCTCGACCCCTCGCTTCCCCGCGACGTCTTCGATGTCGAGCAGGGTCTGTCGGGCCTCCTGCTCGAACCGTGGAGCCTGCTCACCGGGACCCATGAACGGCTTCACGGGCTCGTAGTAGGTGCGCTTCGCGGAGATCGAGACGAGTTCGCGCTCGGGGTAGCGCAGCGCAGTCAGCGCACCTCCGAACACGCAGCCGGTATCGATGCAGATCGTGTTGTTGATCCATTCCGGCTCGGGCACCGGTGTGTGTCCATAGACGACCGTGGCGGCGCCCCGGTAGTCCTCCGCCCATGGATACCTGACCGGCAATCCGAACTCGTCCGTCTCGCCCGTGGTCTCGCCGTAGAGGGCGAACGAACGCACGGCGCCGGAGGCCCGACCCTGCATCTCCTCGCGCATGCAGGCGTGCGCCACCACCAGCTTGCGGTCGTCCAGGACGAAGTGGCTGACCAGCCCATCGAGATAGTCCGCGACCTGGCGACGGAACTCCTCCGGCTCCTCCTCGAGCTGGGACAGGGACTCGGCAAGGCCGTGCGTGATCTGGACGTTCTTCCCGTTCAGCGCGCGCACGAGCTTCCGCTCGTGGTTCCCGGGTACACAGATGGCGTGGCCGGCTTCCGCCATCGCCATCACCGTGCGAAGAACCGCGGGCGTCGCAGGGCCGCGATCGACCAGGTCGCCGAGGAACACGGCCTTCCGACCTTGAGCGTGGCGGTACGGTCCACCCACCTGGGCGGGCTCGTACCCGAGCTTCTCGAGGAGCTCGACGAGCTCCTCGTGGCAACCGTGGATGTCGCCCACGATGTCGAAGGGGCCATGTTCGCCGGAGCGATCGGACCACGCGGGCTGACGCGTGATCTCGACCGCGTCGATGTCTGCCGGTCCTTTCAGGATGAAGACCCGGCGGAAGCCTTCACGAGTGAGTCGTCGCAGCGACCGGCGGAGGAGCCCCTGTTGCCGACGGATGACATGAGGACCGAACTCACGGTCGGGTCGGCTTGCATTCCGCTCGTGCGCCAAGGCTTCGGGAACATCGAGGACGATGGCGATCGGCAGGACGTGCTGCTCGCGAGCGAGTCTGACCAGGGGTGCCCGAGCGTCCGGCTGGACGTTGGTGGCGTCGATCACGGTGAGCCGGCCGAGGCGGAGGCGCGCGGATGCGATCGCGTGCAGCACCTCGAACGCCTCGGTCGTGACGGACTGGTCGTTCGGATCGTCGCCGACCAGTGCCCGGCACGCATCCGAGGAGATCACCTCGGTCGGGGCGAAGTGTCTGGCCGCGAACGTGGACTTGCCTGAGCCACTGATCCCGACCAGGACGACCAAGGAGAGTTCGGGGAGCTCGATCGCGTTCATCGAGTGAACACCGCCATCTGCGTGGGCGAGCCGACATCGGGATCAAGCGGCCCCACCGGGAGGAACCGCACGTCGTAGCTATGGTCCCCGGCGACGGAGGTCGCCCAAGCCTCGAACTCCGCACGGGTCCACTCGAATCGGTGATCGCGGTGACGGGGCGTGCCCTCCGGGAGCCCCTCGAATCGCACGTTGTATTCCACGTTCGGGGTCGTGACGACGACCGTCCCGGGCTTCGCGTCATCGAAGAGCGCTCGTTCCAGGGCGGGGAGCCGGTCAACCTCCAGGTGCTCGATCACCTCCATGAGGACCGCGGCGTCGAACCCGCCGACCCGGCGATCCCGATACGTGAGTGCGGACTGGAAGAGCACGATGCGTTCACGCTGGCGAGGCGACATCGTGGGCAGGTGCAAACGTCTGGCCGCGGCTTCGAGGGCTCGGACCGAGACGTCGACGCCCGCGATCTTCTCGAACGCGCCATCTTTCATCAGGGCCTGCAGCAACTTGCCGCCTCCGCACCCGAGGTCGACGACGGACTTCGCTCCGGCGGCGCGGAGCGCAGAGATGACGGAGCCGATCCGCTGCTCCGCGAGGCTCATCGGCCGTTCGATCGCCGCTTCCTCGGCGTCGTGGGAGGCTTCCTCTGCATCGGGGTCGTCCACCTCGTCCGAGAGCCGAGCGAGTGCCTCCCGCGTGAGGGGGAACCGATGACGGAGGTAGCGACGGGCGATCAGGTCCCGCTCCGGGTGTGGACCCAGCCACTCACCGCCCTTCGCCAGGAGCTTCTCGATCTCGCCTCGCTCGACCCAGTAGTGCTTGTCGTCATCCATCACCGGGAGCAAGACGTAGAGGTGCCGGAGCAGGTCTCGGACGCGCGTGGTTCCCGAGATCCGAAGGTCGAGGTACCGGCTGTCCCCCCAGTCGGGGAAGTGCTCGTCGAGCCTGATCGTGGCGGCGGTGACCTCATACCCCAGCGGCTCGAACAGCCGGCGAGCGAGTTCCTCTCCACCCCGACAGGGGACGACCGGGAGATGCGCCTCCAGGGGGATCGAGGCCTCCGCCAACTCCGGGCGATCCTCGCTCCGTCCGGAGAGCGCGGTTCCGAAGAGCTTCGCGATGGCGACGCTCATGAACGACGAAGCGACGTAGGGTCGGTCGTTCACGTAATCGGCAAGGGCGAATGCCTGTCTCCCGCGCCCGCGCCGGACGAGACCGATCGGGTCTACCTCGAGGATCAGGGCTGCCGTGCATCTCTCCTCGCTGGCCTCCGGGTACACCACGTGGGCCCGTCCGTACGAGAGGTCCACCGACCGGACGTTCTGAGGGTTCTTGTGCAGCAGGAACCCGAGGTCGGTTGCGGGCTGCATCGTCGATGTGATCGTCAGGAGCATGGCCGGGCAACGCTAGCAGCGGGGCAACGCGCCTTGACGTTCGCCCCTCCGGACCCCTCTTGCACCACTTCTGCACCACGAGACACAGGAACTCACGGGCACTCGCAGGCACTCAGAGGCACAACGTTCTCGCTGGTCAGGTCATCGACCTGCATGTTTCGGCCGCCCTTCCAAGGCGAAGGTCGGGGGTTCGAGTCCCTCAGCGCCCACCGATGTGACCCGTTCGGTATGGATCCTCCGAGCCATCGTGTATGACATCGTGCGGCGATCGGCCCCTATGTCGGTGTGAAGAGCGATCTGCAGCGTGCATCGCTCGAACGAGTCTTCGAGCAGGAAGCCCGGCGGCTCTGGTGGTCGGTCCTGGCGATGGCAGGGGACCGCGAGATCGCTCACGACGCCGTTGCCGAGGCGTTCGCGCAGGCCCTCGCCCGCGGCGCCGCGATCCGCGATCCGTCCGCCTGGGTATGGCGCGCCGCATTCAAGATCGCCAAGGGCGAGCTGAAACGGCGTCATGGGTCTCGACCCCTGGAGGAAGGGCACTACGACCTCCCGGAGCCGGTCGGTCTGTTCGAGGCACTCGAACGACTCTCGCCGAATCAACGCTCGGCCGTGGTGCTCCATCACTACGCCGGCTACAAGCTCCGTGAGATCGCCGGGATCCTGGGGACGACGAAAGGGACCGCCGGGGTCCACCTCAGCAGGGGTCGGCGCCGACTGCAGCGGATCATGGAGGAACGAGATGACTGATCGGATCGACACGATGCTTCGCGAGATCGAGCGCAACGAACCCACGATCGGGTGGAGTGACGTGGTGGAACATTTCCCACGTGTCCGTCCAGCTCCGGTCGCTCGCCGCTGGCCCACCGTCGCCACGGCGATCGCCGTCGCGGCCGCCTCGCTGTTCGTGCTCGTCGCGACCCGCCCCTATGGGCAGGGAGCGGCATCCGGACGCCCGAACGCCATCCTCTTCGACTATCGCAGGACGATCGACACGAACGACGTCGCGGAGCAGCGGGCCGAGGTCTGGTCCGTCGACCCGGACAGCGGCGGCGCCCGGGTCCTCTTCGACGTTCCGGAGGCGTACGACGACGAGGCCGTATGGTCGCCGGACGGGTCGCAGATCCTCCTCATGAGCTTCACGCCGGAGGGGGACGGTGGCGTGTTCCTGATGGATCCGGACGACGGGCGCCTGCGCGAGGTGTTGTCCGACTTCGCATGCGCATCAGTGTCCTGGTTCCCGGACGGCGGAAGCGTGTTGTGTGGCGGCGGGCCGTGGCGAGAGGGAGAGGACGGGAGCAACGAGATCGCGGACGATGGTGTGTGGCGGATCGACCTGGAGAAGAACGCCGCGACGAAGCTCCTGGATCGTCCGTACACGGACCCTGCCGCGTCTCCCGACGGCAGCCAGATCGTGGTCGTACGTATCACCCATGGGGGGGCCGGGAACAACCCCGTGTCGGAGCTCTTCATCGTCGACGCGGACGGGTCAGATGCCCGCCCGCTGACTTCTGGGGGGCAGGGGCACTACGGGGAGGCGGCGTGGTCTCCCGACGGGTCAGCGCTCGTCGCGAGTTGGGAGAGGGTTGGCGGCGTCCTCGCGTATGACGTGTACCTGATCGATCCGCACGACGGCAGCCGTGTTCGACTGACGGAATGGGAGGGCTGGGACGGGAGTCCGGTCTGGTCACCCGATGGTTCCCGGATCGCCTTCATGAGCGATCGAACGGCCGATCCCGCCGAGCGGGCCCAGTGGTTGCGCATGGGGTCTGGACCGTTCGAGCAATCGATCTTCGTGATGGATGCGGACGGATCGGATGAGCGGCTCGTGTTCCGCGGACAGGACTTCGCCGCCCCAACCAGCTGGGGGGGCTGACCAGCCGGAAGGCGGGCACTCTCTCGAGCGCGACGATGTGGCCGGGTACGCTCTGGGCGTGAGTCCAGGCGAGCACCACCGACGGTCGCCGATCCGTTCCCTGGTACGCCGGAGGTCGAGCGACCGGAGTCACGAGGCCGATCGCGACGACGGCCTCTCGGTCCCCGAGGATCTGCACCGGGACGGTCGGAGCTCGCGGCTCGTCGACAGCGCGATCTACGTGAACGGCGCGCGGGTTGCCTCTCCCACCTCGCTCCCGGAGACGTTCGAGAGTCTGCGTCAGCATCCCGAGGGGATGGCCTGGATCGGTCTCTACCGACCGGAGGAGCAGGAGGTCCAGTCGCTGGCCTCCGAGTTCCAGCTCCACCCGCTCGCCGTCGAGGACGCGATCAACGCTCATCAGCGGCCGAAGTTCGAGCGCC
>JBOGVC010000223.1:0-10939 GCA_050695275.1 Actinomycetota bacterium
CGTCGAGAGGCCACGCAGCGGCGGGATGGAGCTCGCCGCCGACGAGGAGCCAGACGCGGGCGGTCTCGGCGCCCGTGCCCTCGCCCAGCACCTGCGCCATCCGGGGGAGCACGTCTTCGGTGGCGAATGAGGTCCCCATCCGCTCGGAGAACTCGGTCAACACCTCGTACGGGGTGGCGCGCCGCCCGTACACCAGCCGGTCGGCGATCCGACGACCCACCCGCATCGCGGGACGGAACGCGATCCCGAGCCCAAGCGCGATCGCGAACAGCACCGCGGGACGGTCCTGATCGATCGCGAGCAGCCCGATCAATGCCACGGCCCCCGCGTACACCGCGATCGCGAGCAGGACGAGCGAGCCCGCCACGACGGTCTTCTTCATGACGACATCCAGGTCCCACAGCCGGTACTGCAGGATCGAGATCCCGACGGCGAGGGGGAGCCCGAGGAAAGCTAGGCCCGAGATGAACTCGCCCACGCCACCTTCGGAGATACCGAGGCCCTCGAGGATCGCAGTGATCACGAAGTAGGTGACGAGTACGACGACCGCGAACGCGAACCATTTGAGCTGTTGTCGTGTGACGCCGCTCGACCTGCGGAATCGGATCACCATCGACGTGCCCGCCGCCGCGAAGAGACCGAGGAGCAACGGCCAGATCACGGTGTCGACGGGGCCGAGCAGATCCAGCCCGGGCACGTGCAAGGGGTTCGCCACCTTGACCGGTGTGCCGACGTCACCGACGTCGAACGTGGCATCGCCGAACCCGATCGTGACGAACGCGAGGAACGAGATGCCGACACCCGCCCAGGCGAGCCACCGCCAGCGAGACGACGGCAGCCGTCCGTCGGGGAAGACCAGGGGGAGGAGGATCAACAACGGGAAGAGCCCGAGGGCCCAGAGCGCGTTGCCCGGCCAGGCGAGCCACGACGCGAGCGCGTCCTCGCCGTGCGCCGCCGCGTAGATCGACGCCTCGCCGGTCGTGAAGGCCGCGCCGACCGTGATGGCGACCCAGAGGAGGAGCCAGCCGATCCGATTGTCCGGTGCCCGGCTCAAGCTCAGGGCGCCGACGACCCCCATCCCCATGAACGCGGTGAAGTTCGTGGAATCGCCGAGGAGCGAGTACCCGTTCAGTGACACGAAGACCAGGCCCACGGCCGCGAAGGCGGCCGTGGCCCACAGCACGATCCAGGGCCATCGGGACGGCCGCGGGGCCGTGGTCGTGGTCATGATGCACCGCTCCCCAGGATCCGGAAGACCTCGACCGGTTCCTCGCGGCCCTTCACGACACGAGGGCCGATCGATTCGGCGGCGACGGTAGGCGCCGCCGAGACCGTCGAGGCCGCGGCGACGACCTCGCCTCCTCCGGCCTCGGACTGCAGGCGCTGCGCCACGTTCACGGCGTCGCCGATCACCGTGTATTCGAGCCGGCCGCCCCCACCGACGGCGCCGGCCATGACGACGCCCGTGTTCAGCCCGATCCCGACGTGCAGTCCGTCGACGGCATCGGTGCCCCAGCCCATCGAGTTCAGCTCGCGCTGGCGGTCCTGCATCGCCAGCGCGCATCGCAAGGCACGCTCCGCGTGGTCCGACGTCGGCTCCGGGGCCCCGAAGACCGCCATGACGGCGTCGCCCTGGAACTTGTCGATCGTGCCCCCGTGCTCCGAGATCACCTCGGCCATCGCGCCGAGATGCCGGCCCACGATCTCCGCGATGTCGCGCGCGGTGAGACGCTCCGCGATCGCCGAGAAACCGCGGATGTCGCTGAAGAGGACGGTGACCTCCAGCTCACGCTGGCTCGCGGCGTCCCCGCCGCGCGCCAGCGCGTCGACGAACTGCGACGGCACGTAGGACTTGAGCGACGTCGCCGTGGCCGACTGCTCGACGACCGCGGCGTGCAGCTTCTTGAACTCCCCGAGCAGGCCCGTGCCGCCGCCATCCTCGCCGGCCATCCGCCGGAAGAGCATCGTCACGCGCCCGTCGACCGCCTCCTGCGTGGTGCCGAGCGCCGCCGCCATCGCCTCGTAGCCGAGACCCTGGGCCATCATGTCGAGGACGATCCGGTCCTCTTCCTGGGATTCCGCCCGCCCCGAGAGACGCTCAGCGATCGTCGGATCGACGACGCTCCCACCGCTCCGGACCTCCCTGATCGCGCGAGCGAGCTCGTCTCCCTGCGCGATCCGGTCCTTGAGCAAGTACGCGAGCCCGCTGTGCCCCTGGCCGAGAAGTGCGATCGCGTACTCCTCGTCGTCGTGCGCCGACAGCACCACCACGCCGGTGTCGGGGTGCCGGTCGCGGATCGCGTGCGCGCAGTCGATGCCCTCGAGTTGGAACGACGGCGGCATCTTGATGTCGGTCACGACCACGTCGGGGCTGTGCTCCGCCGCCGTCGCCAGGAGCGAGGGCGCGTCCTCGGCGACACCGACGACCTCGATGTCCTCGTAGGAGTTCAGCAGCGCGCGCACGCCTTCGCGCACCAAGACGTTGTCTTCGCCGAGCACCACCCGGATCGTCACGCAACCGCCCCCTGAAACCTCTGCGAGTTCCTCGCGTGTACCATCCGCGCATGCCGCTGCGGGTGGTCTTCGCCGAGGATAACTACCTCGTGCGGGAAGGGACCGCCGCGCTTCTCGCGACCGCCGAGGAGGTCGAACTCGTGGGCATGGCGGCCAGCCTCGACGAGCTGTTGTCCGCGGTCGACGAGCACGTTCCCGACGCCGTCCTCACGGATATCCGGATGCCGCCGAGCGGCACGGATGAAGGGATCCGGGGTGCGAAACAGATCCGGGCGGCCCACCCGGAGATCGGTGTCGTCGTCCTCTCGCAGTTCGCGGAGGAGGAGTACGCCTACGACCTGCTGAAGGACGGCGCGGCCGGCCTCGGCTACCTGTTGAAAGAGCGCGTGGCCGACGTGGAGGAGCTCGTGCGCGCGCTGACCGAGGTGGCGAGGGGCGGCAGCGTGCTCGACCCGAAGATCGTCGAGGCGCTCGTCGCCGCGAAGGAGCACCTCGCGCACTCCCCGCTGGCGCAGTTGACCGACAGGGAGCGCGAGGTCCTCGGCCACATGGCGCAGGGGCAGAACAACGCGGCGATCGCGAAGTCGCTGTTCCTGACCGAGCGTGCCGTGGAGAAGCACATCAACTCCTTGTTCCACAAGCTGGGGCTGACCGAGGAGCCGGACGTGCACCGCCGCGTGATGGCCGTGCTCGCGTTCCTCCGCGATCAGTCGTAGCGCGGCCGTCCGCGACCGGCCACCGTGCGTCGCGACTGCGCATCGCTACTGCGCCCTCCGCGTGTCCACGATGTACACGCTGCACGGGGCGTGCCGGAGCACGAGGTTCGGCACGCTCTCCCGGACGCGCCATCGGGAGCCGTGCATACCTCGGTTCCCGACGACGATCGTCTCGGCCTGGACCTCCTCCGCCACCTCGCAGATCCGCTCGGCGGCGTCGCCCCCTTCGATCCGCGTCGTCGTCGGCACGCCAGGGAAACGCGAGGCCAGGAGCCGGAGATGGCTCGGAGGATCGGCCGCCCGATCCGGGTCGACGACGGACCGATCGATCCCTTCCGGCTTGACGTACAGCACGAGGAGCTCTGCCCCCCGATCTCGCGCCAATCGGGCCGCGTCCTCCACCGCGAGGGCGGCGGCCGCCGACGTGTCGGTTCCCACCACGATCGTCCCCATCAGAGTGCCTCCTTCGTTCGTTGCCCCGACGCTAGGGCGGCCGCTCGGGTTCGGCCACGGCGCGTGCATGCCGACTTCGTCGGGGTGGCTGCACCCGTCCCGGCGGGGTGTTCCCGCACGGAGAACCGCAGGTCGCCCCCCTTGGACCCTCCCCCGCCTGGTGGGACGATGCCCCCGTCATGGATGAGAGGAGCACCTCGTCGCGACTACCCTGGCCCCATCGCCGGGAGGCATCCCTGTGACCGAGGCGCCCAGATCCCGGTGGCCGTGGCTGCTGTGGGGGCTCGCATCGCTCTTGGTGCTCGGGGCGATCACGCTCTACGTCATCGGCGGACCCGGCGACCAGGCTTCGACGGACACCCTTGTGTTCCTGCCTGTGGTCCTCCTCACCATCTTGGGCTACTCGACCGTCGGGGCGATCCTCGCCTCGAGGAACACGAGGAACCCGATGGGCTGGATCATGTTGACGGTCGGTCTGGCCTTCGCGCTGGCACAGGCGACGGAGACCTACGCTAAGTACACCCTGGAGATCGATCCCGGCGTCCTCCCGTTCGGCGCGGTCGCCGCTTGGTTCGGGACATGGGACTACGCCGTCGCGTTCTCCGCCCTCCTCGTGCTGGCCCTCCTGTACCCCACGGGCCGTGTCGTGAGCCCGCGTTGGCGGATGGTGCCGTGGATCGTGGTGGCGTCCGCGTCCGTCGCAGCCGTCGGGACGGCGTTGGGGCCGGGAACGCTCGAGGTCGAGACCGGGTTCGCGGTCGCCAATCCGTTCGGGTTGGAAGCGATCCGTCCGATCGTCGAGATCACCGGTGGGATCGGATGGATCGGTCTACTCGCCTCGATCCCCGTCTCGATCGCGTCGCTCGTGCTGCGGTACCGACGGTCGGAAGGTGAGTCGAGGCAGCAGATCAGGTGGCTCGCCTTCATCGCTATCGCGGTGATCGCAACCCTCCTGCTCGCCCTCGCGACCACGCTTCTCTTCGGAGAGGGATTCGATCGATCCATCGGTCCGCAGGTGTTCTTCGGTGTGATCTTCTCTCTGATCGGCGTCGGCGTGCCGGTCGCGATGGGCGTCGCCGTCTTGAAGTACCACCTGTACGACCTCGATCTCGTCGTCAAGAAGACGATCGTGTTCGCGATCTTGGTCTTGCTCCTGCTCGCGCCCGCGGGACTCGGGGCGCTCCTCTTGGGGGGATCGCTGGTGCCCTCGCTGTACGACCGTCCTCCTCTGCTTCTGCTGTTCGGAGCCGCGTTCGGGCTCCTCGTGATCCCCGCATACCGATTGGCGAGGATGATCGCTGATCGCATCGTGTACGGCGGCCGCGCTTCCCCGTACGAAGTGCTCTCGGAGTTCTCGGAACGAGCCGGTGAGACGTATTCGACGGAGGACGTCTTGCCGCGCATGGCGCAACTGATCGGCCAGGCCACCGGAGCGGATGCGGCGCGGGTGTGGCTCAAGGTCGGCTCCGAGTTGCGCCCTGCGGCCGCGTGGCCGGCTGAGGCGATCGGAACCCGGTCACTGCCCTCACTGGATGGCGAACTGCCCGACTTCGGGGACACGGCCGTCGAGATCCGCCATCAGGGCGAACTGCTCGGTGCTCTCACGCTCGACATGCGCCCGAGCGATCCGATGAACCCCTCCAAGGAGCGGATCGTCGGCGACCTCGCGTCGCAGACCGGCCTCGTCCTCCGGAACGTGCGCCTCATCGAGGAGCTCCGCGAGTCCCGGCGGAGGATCGTCAACGCGCAAGACGAGGAACGACGCCGGATCGAGCGCAACATCCACGACGGTGCGCAGCAGCAACTCGTCGCGCTCTCGGTGAAGCTCGGGCTGGCGGAGCGTCTCGTGCCGCAGGATCCTGCGAAGGCGGTCGCGATGCTCGAACAGGCGAAAGCCGAGACCGGGGAAGCCATCGAGGATCTGCGCGACCTCGCTCGAGGGATCTATCCGCCGTTGCTCGCGGACAAAGGTCTGGCGGCCGCCCTGAGGGCGCAGGCGCGGAAGTCGCCGATCCCCGTCGAGGTGGTCCCGGACGGGATCGGTCGCTATCCCGAAGAGATGGAGGCCGCCGTCTACTTCTCCTGCCTCGAGGCTCTCCAGAACGTCGCGAAGTACGCGGAGGCCTCGACGGCCACGGTGCGCCTGTCCCAGCTCGAGGGATCCCTCGTGTTCGAGGTGTCCGACGACGGCCGGGGCTTCGATCCGGCCCTCGCCCGACACGGCACCGGTCTCCAGGGCATCGCCGACCGCCTGGCATCCCTGGGCGGCCAGCTCGACGTGAGGTCCGCGCCGAGCGAAGGCACGACCATCGCCGGGCGCCTCCCTGTGAGCGAGGAGCGCCGGTGAATCAACGACGTCTCGCCTGGACGATCTGGGGCATCTCGGTCGCGTTCATCATCGCGTGGTTGTTCGTGGACGCCTCGAACGGCCCGGTCGACATCGTTGAGTACGCCTTCGCCGTGTTCGCCGTGCTCCTCTACTCGACCGTCGGGGCGTTGATCACTTCGCGGCAATCGTCGAACCGCGTCGGCCTGTTGTTCGCTTGGGTCGGGCTCTCTGCGTCCATCAGTCTCCTCGCAGGTTCCTACGCCCTCATGGCCCAGCAGCGGGACCTGCCATACCTCGCCGCGTCGGCCTGGGTGGGCCGTGTCGGATTCACCGCGATGTTCGGGCCCCTCGGATTCCTGTTCCTCATCTTCCCGACCGGCCGGCCGGCCTCCCGACGATGGGGCTGGCTCCTCCGCGTCATGCTGGTCGCGTACGCGGTCACGCTGATCGGTTTCGCGCTCACGCCCGGACCCCTCACCGCCGGTTTCGCCGAGCTCGATGCCCTGGTGGCGAACCCGATCGGGCTCCCTCTTTCCTGGAAGCTGGCGGTCGAGGGCGTCACGACGGCGGCAGGCGTCCTCGTGGTCATCGGTGCCCTGCTGTCGGTGATCTCCTTGATCCAGCGATACCGACGCGCCGCCCGGCTCGAGCGACAGCAGATCAGGTGGCTGGCGTTCCTCGGCGTCTTCCTGGTGATCGTCTTGGTCCTGTTCTTCACGCTGGTGACGACAGGCATCATCAGCGATCAGGGCGCCGTGTCCGGGATCGCGTTCTTCGCGTTCATCATCGGTGTGTTCCTCGGCATCCCGACGATCTGCGGCGTCGCGATCCTGCGGCACGGCTTGTGGGACCTCGACGTCGTGGTCCGGAAGACCGTGCAGTATGGGCTTCTCGTCGCCGGGTTCGTACTCGTCCTTGGGATCGCCGTCTCCCTGGCGCCGGTCATGTTCATCGGGGTGGGGGGCAGCGTCGATCTGCCCACGCTCGTCGTCGCTGGGGTGCTCGCGATCGGGTTCACCCTGGTGCGATCTCGGGCACGCCGTTGGGCGAACCGGATCGTGTACGGGAAACGGTCGACCCCGTATGAGGTCTTGTCCGAGTTCGCGGAGCGCGTCGGGGAGACGTACTCGACGGAGGACGTCCTCCCTCGGATGGCACAGCTCCTCGGTGAGGCGAGCGGCGCGCGGAGCGCCCGGGTCTGGCTTCGCATCGGCAACGAGATGCGAGCCGAGGCGTCGTGGCCTCCGGACGCCCCTTCCGTTCCCGACGTTCCCGTTCGGTCGGACGAACTCCCGCCGTTGGGTGACGACGATGCCTTCGAGGTGCGCCATCAGGCCGAGCTCTTGGGTGCCCTCTCGGTTGCGATGACGCCGGCCGACCCGATGAACGCGACGAAGGCGAAGCTCGCGCGCGATATGGCGGCGCAGGCGGGGCTCGTCCTGCGCAACGTCCGACTGATCGAGGACCTGCGGGAATCGCGGCGCCGCATCGTGAGCGCCCAGGACGAGCGCGCCCGCTCGCTGGAACGGAACATCCACGACGGCGCGCAACAGCAGCTCGTCGCGCTCTCGGTGAAGCTCCGCTTGGCGGAGGGGTTGGTGGAGCGCGATCCCGAGAAGGCGCGGACGATCCTCGCGGACCTCCAGGTCCAGGCGACGGAGACGCTCGGGAACCTCCGCGACCTCGCACGAGGCATCTACCCGCCGCTCCTGGCCGACAAGGGTCTGCCGGCGGCCCTGGAAGCACAGGCGAGGAGGTCGCCGGTGCCCGTGACGGTGCACCCGGATGGCGTCGGCCGGTACGGCCAGGACGTGGAATCCGCGATCTACTTCTGCTGCCTCGAGGCCTTGAACAACGTCGCCAAGTACGCGGACGCGTCTGCCGTCGAGATCCGCCTGCAGCAGAGCGACGGGACGCTTCGCTTCGAGGTCTCCGACGACGGCCGCGGCTTCGATACGGCGTCGACGCATCACGGCACGGGACTCCAGGGCATCGCCGACCGCCTCGATGCGCTTGGGGGCCGGTTGGAGATCCGCACGGCACCCGGTGAGGGCACGACGCTCGTGGGGCTCGTTCCATCGATGGCCGGGGAGGCCTGACCCAGGATGAACATGACCCGGTTGCCGCGCCCTCGAACCTTTCTGTTCGTCGAAGCGGCGCTCCTGGTGATCGCCGTCGCCATCACGCTCCCGGAGCCCGGCGCGATCCCCCTCGCCTTGTTCGGCATCCCCATCCTGGTGTACGGCTGGTTGGGCACACGGATCGCGGAGCGCGCGCCTGAGAACAGGATCGGGTGGCTCCTGTCCGGAGCAGCGCTGACCGCGGCGGCCGCGTTCGCCGCGATCGCCTACCAGCGGTTCGGCATCGGGCATTCGACTCGATCGCTGCCGTTGGCCGATGTCGTCCATCTCCTCGTCGTGGTCGTGCCCGTGCCGGTTATCGGGTTCTGCTTCCTGCTCGTGTTCCTTTCCTTCCCGAACGGTCGCCTCCCCTCGGTCAGGTGGCGGCCGGTCGTGTGGCTGGGTGTGACTGTCGCGGCGCTCGTCGCAGTGGTATCGCTCAGGGACACCGAGTTGGTGGAGGCCGGCCTGAGCCCGGCCTGGGCACGAGCCGGGCCGTTCCAGGAGCCGTTCACCGATGTGGTGGTCGCCCTCGCCGCCGCCGTGTTCCTGCTCATGGTCGCGTCGCTGTTCGCTCGTGCTCGCCGGGTACCGGTCGAGGAACGGCGACCCGTCCGCGGCCTCCTGATCACGCTGCTCCTGATGGCCGCTGCGATCCCTCCTGTCATCGTGTTCGGGCAGAGCGACGGGACCTGGATCATCGCGTTCATCACGTCCTTGGTTTTCCTGCTCGGATTCCTCGTCGGGATCCCGTTCTCCCTGTCGGTCGCGATGCTCCGATACGGGCTCTTCGACTACGAGGTCGGTGTCCGCAAGACGATCGCACGTCGCGTTCTCGTGGGGGCGATCATGTTGATGGTCGGCCTCGTCGGTCTGATCCTCGTGCTCGCGTTCCTCGGAAGCATCCTCACGGGCACCGAGGGGAGACGAGTGAGCCCCGTGATCGCGGTGTCGGTGGGGATCGGGGTGGGGGTGCTCCTGATGCTCGTCGGCCGCTGGACCCGCCGATACGCAGATCGCGTCGTCTTCGGCGAGCGAGAGACGCCGTACGAGATCCTGGCGCAATTCTCCGGCCGGGTGGCAGAGACATACTCACTCGACGATGTCCTTCCACGGATGGCGGTCCTCCTCGCGAAGGGAACGGGCGCGGCGGAGGCGCGGATCTGGCTGGAGATCGATGGCGAGCTGCGCCCGATCGCCGCTTTCCCCGAGGAAGCCATGGCGGCGGACCCGATCGTCCGGGTCGGCGACGACCTCGCGACCGCCGACCCGTCCCGACGGGTGTTCGCGGTCCAGCATCAGGGGTCTCTGCTCGGGGTGCTTGACCTGATGATGCCGGCGAACGACCCGATGAACGCGCAGAAGGAGCAACTCGTCCGAGACGTCGCCGGTCAAGCGGGGCTCGTCCTCCGGAACGTCGGATTGCTCGAGGACGTACGCGAGTCCCGTCGCAGGATCGTCGCCGCGCAAGACGAACGGGCACGAGCGCTCGAGCGCAACATCCACGACGGTGCCCAACAGCAACTGGTCGCGCTCACGGTCAAGCTCCGGCTCGCGGAGCAACTGGCGGAACGCGACCCCGCCGGGATGCCTGAGCTCCTCCGAACCCTTCAGGTCGAGGCGACCGACGCACTCGAGGACCTCCGGGACCTGGCCCGAGGGATCTATCCGCCGCTCCTGGCGGATCAAGGCCTCGGCGCCGCGCTGCAGGCGCAGGCGAGGAAGTCGCTGGTGCCCGTCGCCTTCGAGATCGGGGGGATCGGGCGCTACTCGCAAGAGATCGAATCGGCTGTGTACTTCTCCTGTCTGGAGGCCCTCCAGAACGTCACCAAGTACGCGGAGGCGTCCGAGGTGCGCATCACTCTCGGGCATGACGACGGGCGACTCTCGCTCGAGATCAGCGACAACGGCGTCGGGTTCGACCCTGCGGCCACGACCTACGGCACGGGGCTCCAGGGGATCGCGGACCGGCTGGATGCCCTGGGAGGCGCGTTCGAGGTCGTGAGCGCGGTGGGCGAGGGGACGGTGCTGAACGGGAGCGTGCCGGTCGCCTGAACGATCAGGCGGCGCCGCGCGCCGTGGCCCAGGCCTGCTCCAACCGGTCGGGACCGAACGAGGACTTCGGGATGTACGCGGCGGCCCCGCACTCCGCGGCGCGTGGCGCGTACTCCTCTTCTTCATAGGTGGACAGGAGCAGCACGACGGCGCTGTTGGCGTTGTCGGCGAGGATCTGACGTGTGGCGTCGAGCCCGTTGATCCCCGGGAGGTTCACGTCCATCAGGACCAGATCCGGAGCGAGATCGGCGGCCATCGTCACCGAGTCCTCGCCGGTCTCTGCCTCACCGACGACCTCGAAGCCGTCCGTGGCTTCCACGACCATCCGCGCGGCCATCCGGAACGGCTCCTGGTCGTCCACGATGAGGACCTTCACATCCATCGGCACGTCCATGTGCCAAGCGTCCCACCATGTCGCGGTGGCGCCAGTGGTGCCAGCACCACATTTGCCATCCCCCGGTCGACCCTCTGCGGACGCGCTATGCGGCGGCCTCGCCGAGGCGGAGGAACGCGCGCTCCAACACGAGCCTCGTGTTCAGGTTGATGTCCTCGGCGAGGGCGGCGCGCGCCTCCTCGACGGCCGCCATGCCCCGGGTCGCACGGACGACGGGGAGGCGCGTGCCGCCCGGGTCACCGGCGAGGTCGGGGTTGAGCAGGACCTCGAGGCCCCCGCCGACCTCACCGGCGACCGCGTCGCGGAGGAGGGCGGACACGCCGAGGAGCACCCAGTCGACGTAGTCGCGCTCGGCCCG
>JBOGVC010000224.1:0-6273 GCA_050695275.1 Actinomycetota bacterium
CCGCCGGCCACCATCTCCGTCCGGCGATGACGGAGCTCTTTCGATCTGGGAACGACGCTCGCGCTGACGCGCTCGCTTCTTCAGTTCCCTACTGGATCAGCTTGATGATGTTGAACATCGGGAGGTACAGGGCCACGACCGCGCCGCCGACGCAGGCGCCGATCACCGCGATCAGGATCGGCTCGATCAGGGAGGTCAGCGCATCGACCGCCGCCTCGACCTCCTGGTCGTAGAACTGCGCGATCTTCTCCAGCATCTGGTCGACCTGGCCCGTCTCCTCGCCCACCGAGATCATCTGCACGACCATCGGTGGGAAGACCGGGTACTTCGTGAGCGGTTTCGCGATCGACTCGCCGTCGCGCACCGACAGCTGCACCTCGGTGATGGCCCTGCCGATCACCTTGTTGTTGACGGTATCGCTCACGATCTCGAGCGCCTGGAGGATCGGCACACCGGCCTTCATCAGCATCGCCAGCGTGCTCGAGAACCTCGACAGCGCCGTCTTGTGGAAGAGCGTTCCGAACACGGGCGCCCGGAGCTTGATCGAGTCGACGACCTCGCGCCCCTTCTCCGTCCGCTTGTACCTGCGGAAGAGGAAGCGGGCGCCGATCGCCCCGCCGACCACGATGTACCAGTAGGACTTGAACACGTCCGACATGAACATCAGGCCGCGGGTGGGGAGGGGGAGGGTCCCACCGAGCTGGCTGAAGATCGACTCGAACTGCGGGACGACGAACAGCAGCATCGCCGACATGATCAAGATCACGAGGGCGACGATGGCCACGGGGTAGGTCATGGCCGACTTGATCTTCCCGCGGAGGCGAACCTCTCGCTCGATCATGTCCGCCAGGGCGATCAGCGTCGTGTCGAGCGAGCCGCCGGTCTCACCCGAACGGACCATCGAGATGTACAGGTTGTTGAAGACGTGGTCGTGCTTCGCCAACGCACCGGAGAGGGAGGACCCCTGCTCCACATCGAGCCGGGCCTCGTTCAGCACCCGCGCGAGCTCCTTGTTGCTGCTCTGCTCCGCGAGGATCGCGATCGCACGCAGGATCGGCAGCCCGGAGTTCACCATCGTGGCGAACTGGCGGGAGAAGATCGCGACCTCCTTGAGCTTGACCTTCTTGCCGCCGAACTCGATCTGGCCGATGCTCTTCTTCTTGCGCTTGACGTCGAGCGGCGTGAGGCCCTGCTCGCGTAGACGTGCGAGCACGAGCGCCTCGCTGTCGGCGATCAGCGAGCCGGTCGTCACCGCTCCCGAGCGGTCGCGAACCTTGTACTGGAAGGTATCTGCCATCTCAGCCTCCCATCAGCATGCCGCCGGAGCCCTCGTACGAGGACCCGAAGGCGGCGGGGCTGTCATAGCCGTCGGACGGACCGGTCGTGAACGAGCCGCCGAGGAGCCGCTGCAGCTCTTCGGGATCGTGGCAGCGCTCGAACGCGATCTGCTGGGACACCCTGCCCGCCTTGATGTGCTGGGCGAGTGACATGTCCATCGTCTGCATCCCGTAGCGGCCGCCCGCCTGCATCGAGGAGTAGATCTGGTGGGTCTTGCCCTCGCGGATCAGGTTGCGGACGGCGGGGGTGCACACGAGCACCTCGACCGCGGCGACCCGGCCCAACCCGTCCGTCGTGGGCACGAGCTGCTGGGTCACCACCCCCTGGAGGGTCGTCGAGAGCTGGACCCGCACCTGCTGCTGCTGGTGGGGCGGGAACACGTCGATGATGCGGTCGATCGTCTGCGGCGCGTCCTGCGTGTGCAGCGTGGCGAAGACGAGGTGACCGGTCTCGGCCGCGGTGATCGCGGTCCCGATCGTCTCGAGGTCACGCATCTCGCCGACGAGGATCACGTCGGGGTCCTGACGGAGCACGTGCTTGAGCGCCTGCGCGAACCCGTGGGTGTCGGCGCCGACCTCGCGCTGGTTGACCACGCAGCTCTTATGGCGATGGAGGAACTCGATCGGGTCCTCGACCGTCATGATGTGCCCCGCTCGTTCGCGGTTCACGATGTCGACCATCGCCGCGAGCGTCGTCGACTTCCCGGATCCCGTGGGGCCGGTGACGACGACGAAGCCACGCTGGAAGCGAGCGAGGTCCATGACCACGTTGGGGATCCCCAGGTCGTCCATGTTCTTGATCTCGAACGGGATGACCCGGAACACGGCCCCGACGGCGTCGCGCTGCTGGAACACGTTGACACGGAACCGGGAGCGCCCCGGCAGGGAGTACGACATGTCGAGCTCGAGCTCCTGCTCGAACCGTTCCCGGAGCTTCTGCGGCAGGATCGCGTAGACCATGCCCTGCAGGGCCCTGGGGGTGAGCGACGGGTACTCCCCCGCCGCCTCCAGCTCCCCATGGACCCGCACCATCGGCGGGGAACCCGCCGTGAGGTGCAGGTCGGAGCCCCCCTTCTCCAGGAGCGCGCCGAGCAACTCCGGGACCGGGATCTGTACGTCCTCATCCTGTTGGACCACTGAGCTCATCTCACTTCACCACCCTCGCGACTTCCTCGATCGATGTGATGCCTGCTCGGACCTTGGCCAGACCGTCCTCCCGCAGGGTTGTCATCCCTTGTTGGATGGCGACGGTCCTGATTGCATCGGCAGATGCACGCTCCACCGTGAGTCGTTCGATCTCTTCGCTTCGGAGCATCACTTCGTACAGACCGATCCGGCCCCGGTAGCCGGTGCCGGAACAGGACTTGCACTCGTTCTTCGCGATCCGGTTGTCCGGCGCCCGGTAGACCTCCCCGATGTCCGCCCACGAGTCCTCCGAGTAGCCGGCCGCCCGGAGCTCCGCCTCGTCGGGCGCGTAGGGCTGCTTGCACTTGTCGCAGAGGATCCGCGCGAGGCGCTGGGCGACGACGGCGTCGATCGAAGACGCGACCAGGAACGTCTCCACGTCCATCTCCACGAGACGGCTGATCGCCGACGGGGCGTCGTTCGTGTGCAACGAGGAGAGCACGAGGTGACCGGTCAGGGCGGCCTCGATCGCGATCGTGGCGGTCTCCTTGTCCCGGATCTCACCGATCAGGACGATGTCGGGGTCGGCGCGCAGGATCGATCGCAGCGCCGACGCGAACGTGAGTCCGGCCTTCGGGTTCACCTGGATCTGGTTGACGCCGGCCATCCGATACTCGACCGGGTCCTCCACCGTGATGATGTTCTTCGACTCCTCGTTCAGGATGTTCAACGTCGAGTACATCGTGGTCGACTTGCCCGAGCCGGTCGGCCCGGTGACGAGGATCGCCCCGTAGGGCTTCGAGAACGCCGTGGCGAACCGGTCGTAGGAGTCCTCGAGGAACCCGAGGTCGGCGAGGTCGAGCATCGCGTTGCTCTTGTCGAGCACGCGGATCACGACCTTCTCGCCGTGCACGGTCGGCAGCGTCGCGACACGCATGTCGAGCTGACGCGTCCCGACCTTCATCGAGATCCGGCCGTCCTGCGGCACGCGCTTCTCCGCGATGTTCAGATCGGCCATCACCTTCAGCCGGGAGATCAGCCCGCCCTGGAGGTTCTTGGGCTGCGGTCGCATCGGCTCGTGGAGCACGCCGTCGACCCGGAAGCGGATGCGCACGTCGCGCTCCCCCGGCTCGATGTGGACGTCCGACGCGCGCTCGGCGACCGCCTGGGTCATGATCGCGTTGACCAGCTTGACGATGGGCGCGTCCTCGAGAGCGGCCTCGAGATCGAGCTCCTCTCCCTCGCTGCCCTCGGCGGCCTCGGCGGCCAGCTGCTCCACCTGGGAGTCCAGTCCGGCGAACTTCTGTATCGCCTGCTCGACGTCGGCGGAGGTCGCCACGACGGGCTGCACCTCGCGGCCCGTGATCGTGCGGATGTCGTCGAGGGCGTAGACGTTGGCGGGGTCCGACATCGCGACGAGGAGCTTCCCGTCGCGCTCCCCGATCGGGAGCGCCCGGTACCGGCGCGCGAGGGCTTCCGGCAGGAGCGCGGTGGACGCGGGGTCGATCTGGGTGTCGCTGAGGTCGACGAATTCCAGTCCGACCTGCTCGGCGAGCGCGCGGACCAGATCGGCCTCCTTGATCATGCCGAGGTCGATCAGGACCCGGCCGAGCGCCTTGGGTGTCTTCTGATGCTCTTCCAGGGCGGCGTCGAGCTGTTCTGGCGTGATCAGTCCGAGCTCGATCAGGATCTGCCCGAGTTGCTTCGACTTCCGCTTCACGGTGGTCATCGCCGGTCCGTTCGCTCTAGGTCTTCCGCCGGATGGGTCGTGCAGATGCAGCTACCTGCTTGCTTCGTCATCCTCCCGCGGGACCTGAAGCAGGCCGGCGAACTCTTTCGCCAGGAGGATCCGGTCGACCTCCGTCTCTTCTTCCTTGCCCTCCTGGGTCTCTGGAGCGTCGTCGGTAGGAGCCTCGGGCTGCTCCGACGACGTCTCGTCCGGCTCGTCAGCGGGGCCCGCAGCCTCCGATGAGGACACCGACGCGACGGCGTCCACGGGTGCCGCCTCGGCCTGAGCCACAACGTCCGAGATCTCGGATCGGACGATCACCGGCTCAGGCTCGGGGGTCGGCTGACGGTCCGGCATGTGCATCGTCGTGCGTGGCTTCCCGGAGGGAGCCGACGGCGCTTCGGGCAGGCGCATCGTCTCTCGGTCGATCAGCCGCTCCTGCTCGGCGGACATGAGGGCTTGCTCGAGCGTGTCGACGAGCACCCCGGGCCGAACGCCCACCTCGGCCACCGCGAAGGCCGCGTAGGAGCCGCGACGGACGAACGCCCAGATCTGGTCGGGGAACTCGACATAGGACCGCTCGGGATCGCCGACCCCCGCGAAGCGAACCCACGCCGTTCGGAGATCTGCTTCGGGCTCACCCTCCGGATGGGCACCGAGGATCATGCCGTCGCGAGACAGCATCAGACAGCCGCGGACCCCCGCGATGCTCAACGAGACCCGCTGTGCGAGTGCCGAGTAGTCGCTCATCCCTGCTCGTGAGCATCGACCGTGGCGCCCGCGCGCTTGACCCGCGCGGGGCCTATCGGTCCGACAGGAGCGCGAGCGCGGCCGCCGACATCACGTCCAGCGGGGCCGGGGTGCCGGTCCACAGCTCGAAGGAGAGCGCCCCCTGCTCGAGGAGGTGGCCGAGGCCGCCGACCGCGGTCGCTCCCGCTTCCCGGGCCCGTCGCTGCAGGTCCGTGGTCGGCGGGTCGTAGAGGAGGTCCACCACGAGGACGCCGGGACCGAATCGAGGCAGGGCGGGATGGACCAGCTCCGCCCCCGGTGACCCGACGGGTGTGGCGTTCACGACGAGGTCGGCCACCGAGCCCTCCACGTCACTCGGGCGCACCACCGTCACCGGAAGACCCAGGGCGTCGACGATCGACACGAGCGCCGCCGCCCGGGCCTCCTCGCGTGCCGCCACGGTCAGCCGTCCGATCCCCTCGCGGGCCAGGGCCAGCGCGCAGGCGCGGGCGGCACCGCCTGTGCCGTAGATCAGGGCCGCGGCACCCGTCGGATCGAATCCGGCGTCGCGACGGAGGAAGCGCCCGAACCCCGGCGCGTCGGTGTTGTGGCCCTCGAGCAGGTCGCCGCGCACGACGATCGTGTTGACCGCCCGCAGGAGGCGCGCATCCTCCGACAGCTCCTCGAGGAGGTCGGCGGTCTCGGTCTTGTGCGGCATCGTGACGTTGACGCCCCGGAACCCGAGCGGGGCGAGGCCCGCCAGCGCCTCGGAGAGCTCCTCCGGGGGCACGGGCAGCGGCACGTAGGCCCAATCCAGCCCGGCCGCGGCGAAGGCCGCGTTGTGGATCGCGGGCGACAGGCTGTGCGCCACCGGCCACCCGACGATCCCGACGACGGGGGTGGCGCCGCCGATCCCGGCCTCAGCCGAGGCAGGCATCGACGTTCCGGTTGTGCTCCGAGAGCGTCAGCGCGAACCGGTGGTGTCCGTCCTCCCCGCAGAGCACGTAGTAGAGGAACGGCGTGTCGGCCGGGTCGAGGGCGGCGCGGAGCGACTCCGCCCCCGGGCTCGCGATCGGCGTCGGCGGCAATCCGGCGTTGATCCGCGTGTTGTACGGGCTGTCGGAGGCGAGGTCCGAGGACGACAGCTGGCCGTCGGGCGTCGGGTCGTCGTACAGGAGCGTCGCGTCGATCCCCAACGCCATCCCCCGCTCGATCCGGTTGTAGATCACGCCCGCGATCAGCTTCCGATCCCGGTCGACCCGCGCCTCCTCCTCGATCATCGATGCGACGATCACGAGCTCGTACGCCGTGACGCCGAGCTCATCCGTTCGGTCGAAGGGCAGACCCTCGGCC
>JBOGVC010000225.1:0-11933 GCA_050695275.1 Actinomycetota bacterium
CCGGTACACTCGACCCGTGGGCTCCGAGAGACTCGTCATCCACGGCGCCCGTGAGCACAACCTCAAGAACGTCACGCTCGACCTGCCGCGTGACCAGCTGATCGTGTTCACGGGGCTGTCAGGCTCCGGGAAGTCGTCCCTAGCCTTCGACACGATCTACGCCGAAGGGCAGCGGCGCTACGTGGAGTCGCTCTCGTCCTACGCGCGCCAGTTCCTCGGTCAGATGGAGAAGCCCGACGTCGACTTCATCGAGGGGCTGTCGCCCGCGATCTCGATCGACCAGAAGTCCACGTCGCGGAACCCGCGCTCCACGGTGGGCACCATCACGGAGGTCTACGACTACCTGCGGGTCCTCTACGCGCGCATCGGACATCCCCACTGCTACAACTGCGGCCGCCCGATCGGCCGGCAGACGCCCGACCAGATCGTGGATCAGGTCCTCCAGCTCCCCGAAGGCACCCGCTTCCAGGTCCTCGCGCCGGTGATCCGCGGTCGGAAGGGCGAGTACGAGAAGCTCCTCCAGGAGCTCGCGCGCAAGGGCTTCCCTCGAGCCCGGATCGACGGCGAGGTGCGGGAGCTCTCGGAGTCGATCCGGCTCCCGAAGAACTTCAAGCACACGATCGAGGTCGTCGTCGACCGTCTCGTCGCCAAGCAAGGGATCCGTCGGCGTGTCGCGGACAGCATCGAGACAGCGCTCGAGCTGGCGGAGGGGATCGCGTCGATCGCGGTGACCACCCACGAGGGCCACGAGGAGCTGCAGACGTTCTCCCAGAAGCTCGCGTGCACGTTCTGCGGGCTGTCGTTCGACGAGCTGGCACCACGGAACTTCTCGTTCAACTCGCCGTACGGGGCCTGCCCCACCTGCGACGGGCTCGGCACCCGGCTCGAGGTGGACGCCGAGCTCGTCGTGCCTGACCCCACCCTCTCCATCAACGAGGGTGCGCTGGCGCCGTGGGCGAGCAACACCCTCGAGTACTGGTACCGCGTCCTCGAGTCGGTGGGCGAGGCTCACGGCTTCTCGCTCGACACGCCGTGGAAGAAGCTCCCCAAGCGGGCGCGCGACGTCGTGTTGTTCGGATCCGACGAGGAGATCCACGTCCGCTACAAGAATCGCTACGGGCGACAGCGCTCCTACTACACCAGCTACGAGGGCTTGCTCCCCAACATCGAACGGCGGCACAAGGAGACGGACTCGGACGCTTCGCGCGAGAAGCTCGAGCAGTTCATGCGTGAGACGCCCTGCCGGTCGTGCAAGGGTGCACGGCTCCGTCCCGAGACGCTCGCGGTCACGGTCGACGGCCTCCACATCTCCGCGCTCACCGACCTGTCGATCCGGAAGACGCTCTCCTTCCTCGAGTCGATGCAGCTCTCCGAGCGCGAGGAGATGATCGCGGAGCGTCTGCTGAAGGAGATCCGCGCCCGGCTCGGCTTCCTCGTCGACGTGGGCCTCGACTACCTGACGCTCTCGCGGCCGGCGGGCACGCTCGCAGGAGGGGAAGCGCAGCGGATCCGCCTGGCCACCCAGATCGGTTCGGGCCTGGTCGGCGTGCTCTACATCCTGGACGAGCCGTCGATCGGCCTGCACCAGAGGGACAATCGCCGGCTGCTCGACACCCTGATCCGCCTCCGCGACCTCGGGAACACGCTGATCGTGGTCGAGCACGACGAGGCCACCATCATCGAGGCGGACTACATCGTGGACATCGGCCCGCTGGCGGGCGAGCACGGTGGTCGGATCGTGTACTCGGGCGACCTCAAGGGTCTGCTCGGATCCGATGAGTCGCTCACCGGTGCGTATCTCTCGGGGAGACGGTCGATCCCCCTGCCGTCTTCACGGCGCACACCGAAACGGTGGCTCCGCCTCGAAGGCGTGCGGCAGCACAACCTGAAGGACATCACCGTGAAGATCCCGCTCGGAGCGTTCGTGTGCGTGACGGGGGTGAGCGGGAGCGGGAAGTCCACCCTCGTCCAGGACGTCTTGCTGCGCGCCCTGATGCAGAAGGTGTATCGCTCGCGCGTCCTGCCGGGCAAGCACCGGCGGATGGTCGGGTGGGAAGACGTGGACAAGGTGATCGATATCGACCAGTCGCCGATCGGTCGCACGCCGCGATCCAACCCGGCCACCTACACGGGCGTGTGGGATCACGTCCGCAAGCTCTACGCCCAGGTCCCGGAGGCGCGGCTCCGCGGCTACCAGCCCGGGCGCTTCTCCTTCAACGTCCGCGGAGGGCGGTGCGAGAACTGCGCCGGCGACGGCCAGATCAAGATCGAGATGCACTTCCTTCCCGACGTCTACGTGACGTGCGAGGTCTGCAAGGGCCGGCGGTACAACCGCGAGACGCTCGAGGTGAAGTACAAGGGTCGCACGGTCTCCGATGTCCTCGAGATGAGCGTCGACGAAGCGCTCGAGTTCTTCCAGAACATCCCGCCGATCAAGCGGCACATGCAGACGCTGTCCGACGTCGGATTGGGCTACATCAAGCTCGGGCAGCCCGCCCCCACGCTCTCCGGTGGCGAGGCGCAACGGATCAAACTGTCGAGCGAGCTCCACAAGCGCGCCACCGGGAACACCGTCTACATCCTCGACGAGCCCACCACCGGTCTCCACTTCGAGGACATCAGGAAGCTGCTGCAGGTCCTCCAGCGATTGGTCGCCACCGGGAACACCGTGCTCGTGATCGAGCACAACCTCGATGTGGTCAAGACCGCGGACTGGTTGATCGACCTCGGGCCCGAAGGTGGAGACCAGGGCGGCCGCATCGTCGCCGAGGGCCCCCCGGAAGCCATCGCGGCCAACGCCGAGTCCCACACGGGCCGGTTCCTCGAGGAGGTCCTGGGGGTCCTGCCGATGGGCGTCGGCGCCTCTGCGTGAAGGTCACAGAGCGGCTGTGGATGCTTGCTAGGATGCGGCCCGTCGTGTCGAGACCGTCTCCGCGCTCCCTGGCTCTGGCCCTGATCGTCCTCGCCGCGGCATGCGGAAGCATCCCGCCGTCCGAGGTGGAGGCGCCTCAAGGACGGCAGTTCATCCCGATGGTCCCCGATTCGATCGACGACGTCGGGTTGGCGCCGTCCGTGGCCGTCGACGCGGAGGGACTTCCCACCATCTCCTACTTCGGGTTCCCGGCACAGCTGGAAGAAGGGGAGATCCCGATCGCGCGCCCCGTCGGATCGCCGTTCCTCACGACCGAGGACGGTGACGACGCGGGCGCGGTGCTGTTGGTGAGCCTCACCCCCGAGCAGATCTGGAACCGCGGCGCGATCGCCCAGCCGAGGGACACGCCGAGCGGGGTCCCCGTGCCGTTCGAGCCCGCCGCCGAGCCCTCGCTGGCGAGCTTGACGAAGGCGCGAGCCGCGGGAACCGACGTCGCGATCGCCGGCAGCGACGTCCACACCGTCTGGACCACGGACAAGGGCGTCTGGTACGGGATCGGCCCGTCACCGTTCGAGATCGGTGCCGTGGAGGCGACCCCCGAGGCGGGCGCGCCCTCCGTCGTGGTCGACGGCGCCGGCGCACCGATCGTCGCCTACACGATCGCCGGTCTCCAGCCGGAGGTGCGGGTGGCCGAGCGGGTCGGAGAGAACTGGCAGACGACGACGGCGGCCACGCTCTCCCGATGCGGAGCGGGATGCCCGCCGGCTACGCAACTCGCCCTCGTCGGCGGCGAACCGCTCGTGGTGACCGCGGATCCGCTCTCCGGTGAGGTGATCGCGGCACGGCGGCAGGGAGGAACGTGGACGACCGAGGTGGTGGCCACGGACGCCACCGGCGGTGCGTCGGTTTCCACCTCGGGCGAGAGGGCCGCCATCGCCTACTACACGCGGACAGGCGTGGCGCTCGCCACCGGCCGCCCCGGGTCGTGGTCGGTCGAGGAGGTGGCCTCGCTCGCGAACGGCGGAGGAGACCCGACCGCCGTGCCGACGCCACCGAGCACGGGCGTCGCGGTCGACCGGCAAGGGACCGTCTGGGTCGCGTGGCAAGACGGCGATGGCATCCACCTGGCATCACACGCAGAGGGCACGTTCGAGGAGGTCGAGCTGCCCGACACCAGCAGCGGGGTGAACCCGAGCCTGGCACTCACGGAGGACGGCTCGTCCGTCTACCTCGCTTGGTACGACGCGAACGAGGGAGATCTCCGACTGGGGACGTATGGCGAGATCTCAGGCCTGAAGATCGCCGCCCCGACGCCGCTTCCCTCGCCCGCACTTCCCGATCAACCAGGGTGCGGCGAGGATGGGGAGATCGTCCTCGACATCGTGGCTCAGGGCATCGCATTCGAACCGACCTGCCTCGTCGCTCCGGCTGGCGAGCCGTTCACCATCAACTTCGACAATCAGGACCCAGTTGCTGAGACAGGCCAGCACAACATCTCCATCGGCCAGGATTCGGAGACCGTCGCCGACGATCCGATCTTCAAGGGCGAGCTCATCTCTGGCCCGGACTCCGTCGAGTATTCGGTCGGAGCCCTGGATGAGGGCTCCTACTTCTTCAGGTGCGACGTCCACACCAACATGACGGGAACGCTCGTTGCCGCGAGCGGAGGCGGCGGCGGCGGAGGTTAGATACACCTCTTTACCGGCCGGGTCACCCGGCGGCGCTACGATGGGTGGGTGAGCTTCACCAAGCCGGCATCGTCCACCATCCCGGACGCTCCCGGCGCCTACCTCTTCCGGGACGAAGACGGCAGGGTCGTCTACGTCGGGAAGGCCGGCTCACTGCGGAAGCGGCTGGCGAACTACTGGTCCCGACCGCTCCATCCCCGGACCGAAGCCATGGTGGACGCGGCGGCGAGCGTCGAGTGGATCGTCGCGTCCGGCGAGGTCGACGCGCTGATGCTGGAGTTCAACCTGATCCAGCAGTACCTGCCGCGCTTCAACATCCGGTATCGCGACGACAAGTCCTATCCGTACCTCGCGCTGACGGTGGGGGAGACGTGGCCGCGCGCCCAGGTCCTCCGCGGGACCAAGCGGAAGAAGGTCCGCTACTTCGGGCCGTACGGGCACGCCTGGGCGATCCGGGACACGCTCGACGCCCTGACCCGCGTGTTCCCCATCCGCACCTGCACGAACCACTTCTTCGACCAGCGCGCCCGCGCCGGTCGGCCGTGCCTCTACTACGACATCGGCCGATGCTCGGGCCCCTGCGTCCCCGCCACCACGGGCATCACGGAGGAGGCGTACCGCAGTGACGTGGACGCGCTCGGGGACTTCCTCGCGGGGAACTCCAAGCCGGTCCTCAGGCGCCTCGAGGAACAGATGGCCGACGCGTCGGGTCGAGAGGAGTACGAGCAGGCGGCGCGGTTCCGCGACCAGCTCCAGGCAGCACGCCGCGCGCTCGAGAGCCAGGAAATGGTCCTGGTCCAGCCGGAGAGCCTGGACGTCGTGGGCCTGGCCGAGGACGACCTCGAAGCCGCCTTCCAGGTCTTCACGGTTCGCGGTGGGCGGGTCCTCGGCCGGAAGGGATGGATCGTCGATCGCGTCGAGGACCTCGACCGACCGGAGCTGGTCGCATCGTTCCTCCGGCAGCTCTACATGGAGCGGGAGGAGGTGCCGCCGCGCATCCTCGTGCCCACGGAGCCGGCGGACCGCGAGGTGCTGGAGACCTGGCTCTCGGCTCGTCGCGGTTCCCACGTCACGATCGCCGTGCCGGCGCGCGGCGCCAAGCGGCGCCTGATGGAGGTCGTGGGGAGCAACGCGAGCGAGGCGTTCCATCGGCACAAGCTCCGGCGCGCCTCGGACTTCGGGGCGCGGTCCCGGGCGTTGTCCGAGCTCGCCGATCAGCTGGGCCTCGAGCAGGCACCCCTGCGCATCGAGTGCTACGACATCTCGAACCTCGGGCCCAGCGACACGGTGGGATCGATGGTGGTCTTCGAGGACGGACTCCCGAAGCGAGCCGACTACCGCCGGTTCGAGATCAAGGGCGTCCCCGGACAGGACGATTTCGCGAGCATGGAGGAGATGCTCACGCGGCGGTTCTCGCGGCTGCTGAAGGAGAAGGTGGAGCCGCCGGGAGGCCGGCGGCGCTTCTCGTACCCACCCGCCCTCGTGGTGGTCGACGGCGGCCGCGGCCAGCTGAGCGTCGCGACGAGGGTCCTCGAGGACCTCGGGCTGCACATCCCACACATCGGGCTGGCGAAGCGGCTCGAGGAGATCTACTTCCCCGACCGACCCGATCCGCTGTCGATCGCGCGCGGATCGGAGGCGCTCTTCGTGCTCCAGCACATCCGTGACGAGGCCCACCGCTTCGCCATCACCTACCACCGGCAACGGCGCGACCGTCGGGCCCTCTCCTCGCCGCTCGATGAGATCCGCGGGGTCGGGCCCTCACGGAAGCGCGCGCTGATGAAGCGCTTCGGCTCCCTGACGAAGATCCGGCAGGCGGGAACGGCCGAGCTCGCGGCCACACCGGGGGTGGGTCCCCGGCTCGCGGACGAGATCCATCGCCGGCTGCACGCGGTGTCGCAGACGGATCGCCGGGAGAGCGCCTGATGGCACGGACCGCGAAGGCGTCGGCGCGGCAGAGCGTCGCCCCGGGCTTCCTGTTGATCACGGGGCTGTCGGGCGCCGGGCGCTCCGAGGCCGCCCGGAGCCTCGAGGACCTCGGATACTTCGTCGTCGACAACCTGCCACCGGCGCTCCTGCCGAAGATGGCCGAGCTGGCGGCGAGCCCGGGGGGTCCCGGGCGGGTGGCGATCGTCGTGGACGCGCGCGGCGGTGTGTTCTTCGGCGAGCTGTCGAAGGCGCTCGAGGAGCTGCGCGAGCAACGGGTCCCGTCCAGGATCGTGTTCCTCGACGCCTCGGACGAGGACCTCGTCAACCGGTACGAGGCGACCCGCCGGCGTCACCCGCTGGCCCCCGGTGACCGGGTGGGCGAAGGCATCCGCAAGGAGCGTCTGATGATGGAGAGCCTCCGAGCCGATGCGGACCTCGTGATCGACACCACGGGTCTGACGCCGCACGACCTCCGCGACCGGATGCGCGAGACGTTCAGTGACTCGGCGCCCGAGGCCGGCCTGCTCGTCTCCATCGTGTCGTTCGGCTTCAAGTACGGCAGCCCGCGCGACGCCGACCTCGTGCTGGACGTGCGGTTCCTCCCCAACCCGCACTGGGTGGACGAGCTCCGCCCCCTCCCGGGCAGCAACGAGAAGGTGCGTGAGTACGTCGAGGGGCAGGACGAGTACGGATCCTTCATGAAACGGCTCGAAGGTCTCCTGGACGTCGTCGTCCCCGGCTACGTGGATGAAGGGAAGTCGTACCTCACCATCGCGATCGGCTGCACCGGAGGTCGGCATCGCTCCGTCGTGGTCGCCGACGACCTCTCCGGCTACTTCCGTGAGCACGGCCACCGCGTCTCGGTGACGCACCGCGACGTCGACCGCGACTGACGAGACTCAGCCCGCGGGGAAGGCCGCCTCGAGCGTTCCCAGGTGGTCGCCCCGATGCAGCGAGCGGTCGACCAAACGCTCCCGCCCGTCTCGCTCGAGTTCGACGACCACGTCGGGATCGAGCGAGCCGATGACCCGATCGAGCTCCTCCGCCGCCAGGAGACACGCATCGACCGCTGCGTTCGGGGGGAGCGCGATCCATCCCGGGAGCGCCGCCTCGTTGATGAGATCCTGCGGCGTTCCGTCGATCGGATCGGGAGCGCGACTCCCGATCGCCAGGGCCAGCCTCCACCTCGCGAGCACGAAGCGATCCCAGAAGGCGATGTGTGCGAACAGGGCCGACGTGGTCCACGGGGGATCGAGCTCCCGAACGAGCTCGTCGTCCGACAGGCGTCGGGCCAGAGCTCGGAGGCGTTCGGTGGTCGACCGGTTGCGCTCGTCGGCTCCTGGGGCGCCCATCGTCGCTTGTACCGTACAGCGGTCGCGAAGGTGGTCCCCGAGCGCGCTCGATAGGATGGCTGTTCGCGCCGCGTGACTCCGAGGAGGTCCTCAGATGGCTGTCAAGGTCGGCATCAACGGGTTCGGACGGATCGGCCGCAACTTCCTCCGCGCCGTCAGGCATACGGGCGCGGATGTCGACTTCGTCGGCGTGAACGACATCACGGACGCAAAGACCCTCGCCCATCTCCTGAAGTACGACTCGGTCCTCGGTCGCCTCGACGCCGACGTCGCCGTCTCCGAGAACGGTCTCGCGGTCAACGGGGACGAGCTGCGGGTGTTCGCCGAACGGGATCCCGCGCAGCTCCCCTGGAAAGAGGTGGGCGCTGAGATCGTGATCGAGTCCACCGGTCTGTTCACGGACCGGGAGAAGGCGGCGGCGCACCTCGAGGCAGGCGCCCAGAAGGTCATCATCAGCGCGCCCGCGAAGGGTGAGGACATCACGATCGTCATGGGCGTCAACGACGACATGTACGACCCGACCACGCACCACGTGATCTCGAACGCGTCTTGCACGACCAACTGCGTCGTGCCGCTCGCGAAGGTGCTCGAGGACTCCTTCGGGATCGACCGCGCCCTGATGACCACGGTGCACGCGTACACGAACGACCAGAACCTGCTCGACCTGCCGCACAAGGACCTGCGGCGGGCCCGCGCCGCCGCGATCAACATCGTCCCGGCGTCCACCGGCGCGGCCAAGGCGACGTCGCTCGCGCTCCCGCAGCTGACGGGGAAGATGGACGGCATCGCGATGCGTGTGCCCGTGCCCGATGGGTCGATCACCGACCTCGTGGCGATCGTCAACCGCGACGTCACGGTCGAGGAGGTCAACGAGGCCTATCGAGCCGCTTCCGAGACCGGTCGGCTGAAGGGCAAGCTCGTCTACACCGAGGACCCGATCGTCTCGAGCGACATCGTGGGGTCGCCGGCCTCGTGCACCTTCGACTCCCTCTCGACGATGGCGATGGGGAACATGGTCAAGGTGATGGGCTGGTACGACAACGAGTGGGGATACTCGAACCGGCTGGTCGACCTGGTGAACCTGGTCGCGTCGAAGCTCTAGTGGCGCTCCGCACGCTCGACGACCTCGGCAACGTCGCCGGCTCGCGCGTCTTCGTCCGCGTCGACTTCAATGTCCCCCTCGACGGCGGCCGCGTAGCGGACGACCTCCGCATCCGTGCCGCGATCCCCACCCTCCGCGAGCTGCGCGAGCGGGGAGCGGCCCTCGTGGTGGCGTCCCACCTCGGGCGTCCGGAGGGGGAGGCGCGGGACGATCTCCGGCTCGCGCCCGTCGCCGACCGGCTCGGCGAGCTGCTCGAGGTCGAGGTGATGGCGCTCGATGAGGTCGTCGGCGACGGCCCCGAGGCCGTGTGTGCCCACATCGAGCAGGGCGACGTGGTCCTCCTCGAGAACCTCCGGTTCGATCCGGGAGAGGAGGCGAACGACCTCCGCTTCGCGGGACGCCTGGCCGAGCTCGCCGACGCGTACGTGGACGACGCGTTCGGCGCCGCGCATCGGGCCCACGCGAGCGTCGTCGCCCTGCCCGAGCTGATGCGAGCGTCGGGACGGCCCACGGCGGCCGGACGGCTGCTGCAGCGGGAGGTCGAGGTCCTCGGCCGGCTCCTGCGCGAACCCGACCGGCCGTACGTCGCCGTTCTCGGCGGCGCGAAGGTCTCGGACAAGCTCGGGGTGCTCGGCGCTCTCTCCGAGCGCGCCGACGCGCTGCTGATCGGCGGAGCGATGGCCTTCACGCTGCTCGCGGCGGACGGGGGCGAGATCGGCGACAGCCTGGTGGAGCGCGATCGCTTCGACGAGGTCCGTGCGGTCCTGCACGGTGCCGGGGACGCCCTGATCGAGCTTCCCCAAGACGTCGTCGCCGCGACCGAGGCGAGCGCCGACGTCCGCCCGCAGACGGTGCCGGCGCGCGAGATCCCGCGCGGCTTCAAAGGGCTCGACATCGGACCCCGGACCGTGGAGGAGTTCGCCCGCATCCTCGCCGACGCCAAGACGATCCTGTGGAACGGTCCGATGGGCGTCTTCGAGCTGGAGCCGTTCTCGGCGGGCACCCGGGGCGTCGCCCTGGCGATCGCGGGGGCGGCCGCCTTCTCGGTGGTCGGCGGCGGGGACTCCCTGCTCGCGATCAAGCGGGAGGGGCTCGAGGACTCGTTCGACCACCTGTCCACCGGCGGCGGCGCCTCGCTCGAGTTCCTCGAGGGAACGCCGCTCCCCGGCATCACGGTCCTGGAGGACTGACGTGGCCGAGCGGACGCCGATGATCGCCGCGAACTGGAAGATGCACAAGACGCACCTCGAGGCGATCCAGGCCGTGCAGAAACTCTCGTACCTGCTCGACCGGAAGGATGCCGAGCGCATCCAGGTCGTGATCTGCCCGGCGTTCACGGCTCTCCGTTCCGTCCAGACCCTGATCGACTCCGATCGCTTGCCCTACGGGTTGGGCGCCCAGGACGTCCACCCCGAGGATGAGGGCGCGTTCACTGGGGCCGTCTCCGGGCCGATGCTGGCGGCGCTCGACGTCGCCTACGTGATCGTCGGTCATTCCGAGCGCCGTCAGCTGTTCGGCGAGGACGACGCGACGGTCAACCGGAAGGTGAAGGCCGTGATCCGCAACGGGATGACCCCGATCGTCTGCCTGGGGGAGACGCTCGAGGAGCGGGAATCGGGCGGCACCGAGACGAAGGTGACCGAGCAGGTCCGGCGGGCCTTCGACGGCGTCGACCCGGCGGCCGCGGCCGGCGCCGTCGTCGCGTACGAGCCGATCTGGGCGATCGGCACGGGCCGCAACGCGGAACCCACCGACGCGGGGCAGGTCGTGGAAGTGATCCGCGCAACGCTCGCTGAGCGCGTCTCCTCCGAGGTCGCCGAGGCGGTCCGCGTCCTCTATGGAGGTAGCGTGAAACCGGGCAACATCCGGGAGTTCATGGCTCACCCGGAGATCGACGGCGCCCTGGTCGGGGGTGCGAGCCTTGATCCGGAGAGCCTCGCCCTGATCGCCCGGTACCGATGACGCCCTTTCGCTTCCTTGCCCATCAAAGGCGCTGCGAGGGTGCCCCTCACGGGGTTGCTGGATTGCGGGTCCCCTGCAACCTCTCTAGTATCGGTTCCCGGGCATGAGTCGATCCGACACGGACACCGACGTATCCCAGGCGGAAGAGCGCGAACGGCTCGAGCGCGCCGACCTGGAAGCTGCCGCGCCGTCTGCCGAGACGCCCGCCTCGATCATCGGCCGGAGCCCCTGGGAGATCTTCTGGAGGCACTTCCGCCAGGATCGGTTCGCCCTCGCTGGCCTCGTGATCATCGGGGTCATGATCCTGATGGCGGTCTTCGCGCCGGTCGTCGCGAACTGGGCCGGGCACAAGCCGAACCAGGTCAATCTGAACGCGCTCGACAGTTATGGGCTCCCCTCGGCACCGAGATGGTGGCCGGACAAGTTCGATCCGCAGACGGGGGAGAAGATCAAGGAGTCGCCGCCCAGGTACCTGCTCGGCGTGGACGATACGGGCCGGGATCTCTTCGTGCGGATCGCCTACGGGGCTCGCACCTCGCTGACGGTGGCGTTCTTCGCCACGGGGATCGCGGTCGTGATCGGCGTGCTCCTGGGCCTCGTGGCGGGCTTCTACCGCGGCAGGATCGACACGCTCATCTCGCGCGCCACCGACGTCGTGCTGGCGCTGCCGATCCTGCTGCTCGCGCTGGGCATCGCGTCCGCCTGCGGGGCGAACCAGGAAGGCTGCTTCTGGGGCTTCATCAAACCGGGGCTGAGACCGGTGATCTTGATCATCGGGCTCTTCGGCTGGCCGTACATCGGCCGGATCGTCCGCGGACAGGTGCTGTCCATCCGCGAGAAGGAGTTCGTGGAGGCTTCCCGCTCGCTGGGAGCCTCCAACCGGCGCATCATCCTGCGCGAGATCCTCCCGAACGTGGTCGCGCCGATCATCGTCTACACCACGCTCATCATCCCGAGCAACATCCTGTTCGAGGCCGGACTCTCGTTCCTCGGCGTAGGGGTCCCGGACGGGACACCGTCCTGGGGAG
>JBOGVC010000226.1:0-5461 GCA_050695275.1 Actinomycetota bacterium
TCATGGTGGGCCTCCTCGAGGTACCGGTGATCGTCCCGTACGTCGGCTGGGCGATCGGGAGCGTGGGGATGGGCATCGTGTTCCCGACGATCCCGCTGTCGGTGATGGGCGAGGTCGAGGCAGGACGGGAGGCGGGTCTGACCCAGATGAGTCGACTGGTGCTTCGGCGGGGAAGGGTTCATCATCAAGCAACAAGGGGGTGGCCGAGATGCTCGGCACGCGGGATACAGCGCCATCGCCGGGACGCCGGCGGTGGATTGGCGCGCTCACCGCGTTCGTCGTCGCATGGCCGCTCATCGCGTCGGCGCCGGTCGAAGCCGCGTCTGACGTCACGGCGCTCACCCTGGACGGCTCGCCGGGTGAGCCGATCACCCATGGCCGCGCACTCGTCTTCACTCCGGACAACGCAACGGTGATCGCCGGCATCGCGCCCGGCCTCCTGCACCCTGGCGTCGGGATGGACGCTTCCAACGAGAACGGTTCCTTCTCCGCGGTCGTGGGGCCTCCGCTCGGTCAGGAACTGGTGCCCGGCACCTACACGACCGCGCGCTTCGCATCGGCCACGGAGGCCAGGCTCGATGTCTCCGGCGGCGGCACCGGCTGCAATGCCTCGAGCGGCACGGTCACCGTTCACGAGGTCTCCATCCAAACGGTGCCGGTGGAGGAGGTTCTCACCTTCGCCGCGACCTACGTGCAGTACTGCGAGGGATTCCCCGGGCCGCTCCACGGTGAGCTGCGGTTCCACTCGAGCCTGGACGTCATGGCCGCAGCGACCGAACCAGGTTCGCTCGAGTTCGGAGAGCGGCTGGCGGGTACGACGAGCTCCGCGATGCCTGTCACGATCACGAACGGCGGGACCGTCGACCTCACGTTCGGCACGGCGTCCATCACCGGGGTCGCCGCGGGTGACTTCTCGCTCACGAGCGACTCCTGCTCCGGCGTCACGCTGGCGCCCGCCGAGACCTGCTCGCTCTCGGCGACGTTCACGCCGAGCGATGCTGGGAGCCGGATGGCCGTGGTGGAGCTGGACGACACCACCGCGAGCGGTGGGCGCGACATCGGCCTGTACGGGACGGGCAACAAGTTCGCTCCTCAGGTAAGCCTGCGCCTGTCGGATGGGAAGATCCGTTTCGGACAGAGCGTCCAGGTCACGGCCCGCATGACTGCGTTCGATCCGGCAGCCGACCAGGTCCTGCACATCTACGCGAAGCCGTACGGTGGCACGTTCTCGCTCCTCACTTCCGAGGTCATCGACGCGAACGGCGAGGTGACCCTCACTCACACGCCGAAGAGATCCACTTCCTACCGCGCGCAGTTCCTCGGGAGCCAGCAGTATTTCGCGGCGACCAGCATCACGAAGACCGTGAGAGTGGCCGTGGTCGCCAGGGGTGCCCTCAAGCAGGTCGACGGGCATTCGGGAGGGTATGCCCTCTACGACTACACCGCGAGCTGCCCAGGTCGGGGGCGCGGATGCCCGACGTTCGCCGTCACGGTGATCCCGAACCACGCCGGGAAGCGCGTGTGCGTCACGCTTCAGCTATGGATCCGGAGGAGCTGGCGGACCGCGATCGCGTGCTTCCGGCTCCGTCTCAACTCCCGGAGCACGGCCACGGCGTTCTTCGTGTATGTGAACCGAGAGGTCATCGGCATCCCGGCGAGGGTGCGCGCGAGCTTCGGCGGCGATGCCGATCACCTCGGCGGGAAGACCGCGTGGTCGTACTTCAAGGTGCGAGCCTGAAGCCCTACAGATCTCTGCGCGAGGCGCCTGGCGGAGCCCAGCCATCGTCCACCGACTAGCGCTCAGTCCGTCCAGTCGGCGAGGGCTGTCTCGCCCACTCCGAGCCCAGGGAACGCTCTGGCGTCGCTGCCGTCGGGATCCATGATGACGAGGCCGGGCGCTGAGAACACGATGTGTTCGCCGTCCGGCGACCACGCAGGCGTGTACCCGAGGTTGTTCGTCAGTCGGCGGATCCCCGAGCCGTCGGGGCGCATCACGTACACGTCCGTGTAATTGTCCGGATGGTCCCGGTGCGAGGTGAACAGGATCGAACGGCCGTCGGGCGACCAGTCCACTTGCCAGCCCTCGCCGACATCGGACAGGTCCACGACCTCCGAGCCGTCGGCCCGTGCGATGTACATCACGTGATCGCCCGTGAGGTTCGAGTTGAAGGCGATCCGGGACCCGTCGGGCGACCAGGACGGATACTCGCCGCCCTCGGTGCCGGGCAGGACCCGGCGGCCCGTTCCGTCCGGTCTGATCAGCGAGAGCCCCGCGCGCCCGCAGTACGCGATCAGGGATCCGTCGGGCGACCAGGCCGGCGAGAAGCCCTCGGTCAGCAATCGCCGACCTGTGCCGTCGGCCTCCATGATCCAGATCTCGGGCTCCCCGCTCTTCTCGGAACGGAAGGCGATCTCCGCACCGTCGGGCGACCACGACGGGTCGAACTCGGGATAGGGAGCATTCGTGAGCCGGGTCAGGTCCGTGCCGTCCGCATCGATCGTCCACACATCGTCGAAGTTGTCGAACGCGATCCGCCCGGAGAACGAGGACGGATCGTCGCCGATCGGGGCCGACGTGTCGGCGGACGCCTGCGACGGAGATGGACGATCCTGCGGGCGATCCCGATCGATGCCCCCGCTGCATCCGCCGAGCACCAGGGCGGCCGCGACAGGGATCCAGAAGGCGCGGCCCATACCCATGCCCTGCTCTACACCCTGGTCGATCGCAGGGTTCCTCGTCGATCGCGGCCAGCTCCCTATTCGGGGCTCGCGGACCGTTCCTTCTTCCACGCTTCGAGTCCGGGGTTGTGGTGGAAGCGTGGGAACACCCAACGGAACAGCCTGAGTCCGGGCCTTCGACACCAGCAGTCCGGGTAGCAGTCGCACGAGAGGAGACCGGCCGCCTCCCTCGCTTTGCTCACGAGGGCGAGGGCGAGGTAGCCGACGACCAGCGACGTGAAGATCCGTTTCACGAGCAGCAGCTTGGATCCGGCCCGTCGAAACCGTCAGCGTCGGTCGTTCGATCTCGTCGGCTCCCTACAACGTTCAGGCGCACGAGCCCGAAGTTGGCACGATTGCGAGAGATCGCCAACTTCTATGAGATGTGCCACGATCAAGCCATCATGGCACGCACATCGCTCCCGGTTCGCCTCGGCCCCCAAGGGAGGCTCGTGGTTCCGGCCGCGCTTCGCCGCGACCTCGGGCTCGGGGAGGGGAGCGAGCTGGCGATCCGGAGCGATGGTCGTCGCCTGATCCTCGAGCCACGAGCCGAGGTCCTCCGGCGCCTTCGACGGCGCTTCGCCGTGGCGGGGAACGTGAACCTCGTCGAAGAGCTGGCCGGCGAGCGTGACGAGGAGGCTCGGCGAGAGGACGGACCGTGACACCCGGGTCCACGGTCGTCCTCGACGCCTCCGCGGTGCTGGCGCTGCTCCACGAGGAAGCCGGCGCCGACGAGGTCGAACCGCTTCTGGACGGCGCGCTGATGTCGTCGGTCAACCTGTCCGAGGTGATCCAGAAGGCCGAGCAGCACGGGGCGAACACGGAGGGCCTCGAGTACGACCTGGAGGCCCTCGGCATCGCGTTCCGCGACTTCGACGTCGCGACGGCTCGCCCGGCGGCCGAGCTGTGGTCGCTGGGCAGTGGTCTCTCGTTCGGCGACCGAGCGTGCGTGGCGCTCGCCCAGGTCGCGGGTGCGACCGTCGTCACCGCCGACCGCCGTTGGAAGCCGACGAAGCTACCGGTCGAGGTTCGGTTCGTCCGCTGAAGCCAGGCTCACGGGGCGGAGGTGGCGCGCCCGCCTCAGAGGTCGAGCGCCCCGATCCCGTTGGTGCCGAGGATCTGCGAGATCTCGCCGCCGTGGTGGAGGTCGTGCTCGATCAGGTGCCAGACGACCCATGCCCGGGTGACGATCCGGACCTCGCCGTCGCGTCGGCTCCGCGGGAACTCCACCTCGAGATCCTCGGCCGTCCATCTGCGGAGGGGCTCCTCGAGCAGCGCCCACGTGCGCTCGAAGGCGTCCGTGAGCTCGGCCGCCGTGCGCGGATGGTTCTCGTCGTCCTCCCAGCCCGCGTCCTCGAGCGGTAGGTCCGGCACGGTCGTCGACTCGACGCGGAACATGTCCCAGACGGCGGCGTCGCCCTCGCCGAGGACGTCGGCGAACCAGTACGCGCGCGAGCCGGCCATGTGGCTCGCGAGCTGCCAGACCGCCCACTGAAACGGCGCCGTCCGCGAGGAGAGCTGCTCGGCGTTCAGCGGTCGGATCGCGGCGAGGAGCAGCCGCTGGTAGCCGGCCCACCCCTCGACGAAGGGGTTCGGGATGCGGGATGCGTCGCTCACTCCCGCACATCGTACGGACCCGGTCGGACATCGAAGGTCAGGAGATGACGGCTCGGATAGCGTGGACCGGAGGATGCGTGAAGCCGCGATGCACGTGCCGACGCTCGGATCGCTGATCGAGCGCGTCAGGCTCCGCGCCGAGCCAAGCATGGAAGATCGCGACGATCGCGAGGTACACCACGTAGCCGCCCGCCGTCGTGGCGGCCAGGTATCGCATGAACCCGCGTCGCCGCGTTCCGAGCCATGTCGCACCTGCCCGCTGTCGAGCCACCGGTCTTCGGCGAGACGACAGCACCATGAGGACGAAGATCGCGTACGCCGCGATCACTGGCGGCAGGACGGCCCGGAGCACGTTCAGCTCGCCGAGACGAGGGTCCAGTCCCGGACGAACAGATGCCACCCGAGCCAGAGCCATAGTCCGAAGAGGACCATCCGACCGAGGGCGGGTCGCATGAACGCGCGGAAGAAGTCCGTGAGGGTCGGCCACTCCTCCCCGCGGATCAACCCGATGCCCTGCCAGGTGAGGAGAACCGCGACGATCAGCAGCCACCCGACGATCGCGATCAGACGCACGTCACCACCTCCTGCGGACAGCCTCTCGTATCGGTTCCGCGCCTGGGGTGGCTTGGGCGGCTCGGGTAGGTTGGCCGGGCGATGCGTGGAGCCGTGATGTACGGCCCGGGGGACGTCCGGGTCGAGGAGCGTGCCGAGCCGAAGATCGTCGCGCCGACCGACGCGATCCTCCGTCTCTCCGCGACTTGCATCTGCGGCTCGGACCTGTGGCCCTACCGCGGCGTCGAGACCCCCGACTGGCCCTCGCCGATGGGCCACGAGTACGCCGGGTTCGTCGAGGAGGTCGGTGACGAGGTCCGGACGATCCTGGCCCGGGCAGTTCGTGGTCGGCTCGTTCTTCGCCTCCGACAAACACCTGCGAGCTCTGCCGGGCGGGGTACCAGAGCTCCTGCGCCAACCGCGAGCCCGTCGGCGCCGGGGGGACCCAGGCCGAGTTCGCCCGAATCCCGCTCGCCTACGGCACGCTCGTCGCGACGCCGGAGCCGCCGCCCGGCGAGCTGATCCCGAGCCTCCTCGCGGCCTCCGACGTGCTCGGCACCGGCTGGTTCGGCGC
>JBOGVC010000227.1:0-12580 GCA_050695275.1 Actinomycetota bacterium
GACAACCCCCCTACGATGCGCGTACCAGCAACCGGCCGGAACGACGGCCGAGAGAGGAATCCGACGACGAGGTGCTCTCCTTCGGTGTGACGTTCATGCTCGACCCGCCGGTGTCCAGGACGATCGAGTGGGCCAAGCTCGCCGAAGCGCAGGGGTTCGATGCCGTGTGGGCCTGGGATTCGCACGTGCTGTGGCAGGAGTTCTACACGACGTTCGCGCTGGTCGCGGCGAGCACCGAACGCGTCCGGCTCGGTCCGTGCGTCACGAACCCCGCCACCCGCGACATGACCGTGACCGCGAGCGCGATGGCGACCCTCCAGGAAGTGTCGGGGGGGCGGATGGACATCGGGATGGGTCGAGGCGACAGCGCGCGGCGCGTGATCGGACAGAAGCCGGTCACGGTCGAGCACATGGAGCACGCCTGTCGGTTCATCAAGGATCTGGCGGAAGGGCGCGAGGTCGACCATGAGGGCACGCCGCTCCAGCTGAAGTGGAGTGAGGGCCATCGCCTGCCGGTGTGGGTGGCGGCGTACGGCCCGAAGGCGCTCCGGGCATGCGGGCGGGTGGCCGACGGCCTGATCATGCAGCTCGCGGACCCGTTCATCCTCGACTGGTCGCTCGCCTACGTCCGTGAGGGGGCCGAGGAGGCAGGGCGTTCGTTCGATGACATCCAGATCCAGGTGGCGGCGCCGGGGTATCTCTCCGAGGACCTCGCGATGGCCCGCGACCAGGTGCGCTGGTTCCCCGCGCTCGTCTCCAACCACGTCGTTGACCTCGTCAAGCGATACTCCGACGCCGACCTTCCTCAGGCTCTGACCGACTACATCGAGGCTCGCGATCACTACGACTACGCAGACCATGGCCGGACCGGCGCCGAGCACGCAGACTTCGTGACCGACGAGGTCGTGGACCGGTTCTGCGTCCTCGGTACCGCCCATGACTGCATCGCCAAGCTCCGCGAGCTGGAAGCGCTCGGCGTGACCCAGTTCAACATCTATTCGATGCAGGAAGATCCCGGCCCGGCCGGGATCATCGAAGCGTTCGGGAAGGACGTGCTCCCGGCGTTCCGCACCTGAGGCGGAACCGGGGCGCGAGTGGACAGAGGGAGGCAGGACGATGACGATGGTCCGGGCGGCCGTGATCCAGGCGCACGCGAACATGCCCAAGGACGACGCGGTCGACAAGCACGTCGAGCTGATCGCGAAGGCGGCGGCCGACGGCGCGGAGGTCACCTGCTTGCAGGAGATCTTCCACGGCCCGTACTTCTGCGCGGAGCAGGACCCGAAGTGGTACGCGACCGCCGAGCCGGAGGACGGGCCGCTCGTCACGCGCATGCGTGAGGTCGCCAAGACCCACAACATGGTCCTGGTCGTGCCGTGGTTCGAGGAGGCGCAGACGGGCGTCTACTACAACTCCGCGGTCGTGATCGAGCGAGACGGGACGATCGCCGGCAAGTACCGCAAGACCCACATCCCGCACGTCGGTCCTTGCTTCTGGGAGAAGTTCTATTTCAAGCCGGGGAACCTCGGGTATCCGGTCTTCGACACGTCGGTCGGCAAGGTCGGGTTGATCATCTGCTACGACCGCCACTTCCCGGAGATCGGCCGGGCCCTCGGGCTCAAGGGTGCGGAGCTGGTGTTCAACCCGTCGGCCACGGTGGAGTCGTTGTCGAAGTACCTGTGGGAGCTGGAGCAGCCGGCGCACGCGGTGGCCAACGGCTACTGGATCGCGGCGATCAACCGCGTGGGAACCGAGGAGCCGCTGTCGAGCGCCAAGTTCTACGGGTCCTCCTACTTCTGCGACCCTCGAGGCCAGATCGTGGCGCAAGCGTCCGACTCGGAAGACGAGGTGCTCGTCCACGACGTCGATCTCGACATGATCCGGGAGGTCCGCAACACGTGGCAGTTCCTGCGAGACCGTCGTCCAGAGCTCTACGGAGAGCTCACCCAGCTGCTGCCATGAGGGAGAAGGTCACCGGATGAAGAAGAACCGGACGAAGGGAAGACCGTGAGGACGCTGATCCAGGGCGGGACGGTCGTGACGGCGACCGAGACCGTCGCCGCCGACGTCCTGATCGACGGCGAGAAGGTCGCGGCGATCGGGACCGGCATGTCGGTCGAGCCGGACCGCACGATCGACGCGACCGGTCGGTACGTGATGCCCGGCGCCGTCGACGTGCACACCCACATGGACCTGCCGTTCGGCGGGAGCTTCTGCTCCGACGACTTCGCCTCCGGCTCGCGCGCCGCGGCGTTCGGGGGCACGACCACGATCGTGGACTTCGCGCTGCAGGACTACGGCGAGAGCCTCCGCACGGGCCTCGACCGATGGCACGAGAAGGCGCAGAAGTCCTCCATCGACTACGGCTTCCACATGATCGTTCGCGAGGTGAACGACCAGGTCCTGCGGGAGATGGACACGCTCGTGGGCGAGGGCGTCACGTCGTTCAAGCTCTTCATGGCCTACCCGGGCGTGTTCATGCTCGACGACGGCGCCATCTTCCAGGCGATGCAGCGAGCCGCCGACTCGGGTGCGCTGATCATGATGCATGCGGAGAACGGCGGGCCGATCGACGTCCTGATCCGGCAGTACCTCGGGCAGGGCCGGACGGATCCCGTGAACCACAGCCTGACGCGTCCTCCGGTGATGGAAGGGGAAGCCGTCCACCGGGTCTTCAAGATGGCCGAGCTCGCGGGCGCGCCCGCGTACATCGTGCACCTCTCGTCGAGGGATGCGCTGAACGAGGTCCGCGAGGCGCGGGATCGAGGCGTGGCGGCGTACGCGGAGACCTGTCCCCAGTACCTCTACCTCTCGATCGACGACATGGCCCGGCCGGGCTTCGAGGGCGCGAAGTTCGTGTGCTCCCCTCCGCTCCGCACCGCCGACCATCAAGAGGAGCTCTGGAAGGGACTGGTGGCCGACGACCTCCAGGTGGTCTCCACCGACCATGCCCCGTTCAACTTCAAGGGACAGAAGGATCTCGGGAAGGGCGACTTCTCCAAGATCCCCAACGGGCTCCCGTCGGTGGAGGACCGGTTCACGCTCCTCTATCAAGGAGTGGTGGACGGGATGATCAGCCTGAACCGCTTCGTGGAGATCGTCGCTACCGCGCCCGCGAAGATGTTCGGCCTGTCCGCGCGCAAGGGCACGATCGCGCCGGGGTTCGATGCCGATATCGTGATCTTCGACCCGAACCACGAGCGCACGATCTCCGCGGAGACGCACCACATGAACGTCGACTACTCCTGCTACGAGGGACGCCGGGTGAAGGGGTTGCCGCAGATCGTGCTCCAGCGGGGGAACGTCCTCGTGGAGAACGGCGAGTTCCACGCGAAGGAGGGGCAGGGATCGTTCCTGCCGAGGAGCCGGATCTCGACATGACGATGGACGTCGAGCGACTGCGCCGGCTTCCCCTCTTCGGCGAGCTGGATCATCACGACCTCGCGATGATCGCGCACCACGTCGGGGAGATCGAAGCCTCCGAAGGGCAGGTGCTCTTCGAGCAGGGCTCGATCCCGTACGAGATGTTCGTGATCGAGGAGGGCACGGCCGACGTGACGAAGGACGGCGAGACGGTGGGCAGGATCGGACCCGGTGACGTCGTGGGCGAGATCGCGCTCCTCCGGTTCCAGCGCCGGATGGGGACCGTCCGTGTCACGTCGCCACTCCGCGCCGTCACGGTGAGCGCGGACGACCTCCAGGTGATCGAGGAGGAGATGCCCGAGATCGCCGGGCAGCTGCGGTCGATCATGACCGCGCGCGAGCGCGAGATCGCAAACCGAGCCGACGACTGACATGACGACCCCCCGGAGGAGCTGATGTCACGCAGCCCGGCGCAGGGCCCGATCGCCGATCGGGTTCGCTCCGGCCGTGTCCTCGCGGAACAGGGCGTCGCACTCAGCATGCTCGCCACGGAGATCGCGACCGGCACCACCGTCGTGCTCAAGGAGCTCGCCGGGAGCGAGGCCCGAGCGCTCCCGCCTGCGGATCCCAGGCGATCCGTATGGACGAGGCTGGTCCTCCCGACCCAGATCGAGGTCGACCGGGACAGGGTTCGGATCCTCCGCCCGTACGTCGCGGGCGACACCTTCGATGCCTCCGTGCGGAGATCGCACTCGACGCTCGAGGGCACCCTCGTGATCGTCCTGGACGTGCTCCGGGCCCTGGACACGTTGCATGCGCTCGGATCCACGCACGGGGCGGTCAAGCCCTCGAACGTCATCGTGGGTCCGGATGATCGGGGATGGCTCGTCGATCCCGCGCTGCTCGATCCGGCGGCGGCTGTGCAGGACCGGCCACGGGTCGCGCCGGGTACGAGGCCGGTCGCCTCGATGGACGCCGCTCGGTACCTCTCGCCCGAACAGGCCGGCGTCCTGGAGGGACCGATCGACGCTCGCTCCGACCTGTACTCGGTCGGCGTCCTGCTGTTCGAGGGCCTGACTCGACGCCCGTTGCACGGAGCTCGGGACACGGGTGAGCTGTTCCGCGCGCAGGTCCTCGGGGCATCGTCGAGCCTCAGGGCGGCGGGCGTCGCGGCGCCACGCGCGCTCGACGACGTCGTCGGACGCCTGCTGCGGAAGGACCCTCGTGATCGGTACGCGACAGCCGCTGGGGTGCTGCAGGATCTCCTCGAGATCGAGCGCAGTCTCGATCGCGACGACCCCGACCCCCCGCTCGTGATCGGCCTCGGGGACCAGCGGACGACGCTCACGGAGCCCGGCATGGTGGGGCGGGCCGACGAGATCGCAAGGATCGACGCGGCGATCGCGGGAGCCGCCCGAGGCCAGGGGTCCCTCGTCCGGCTCGAAGCCCGGTCGGGGGATGGGAAGTCGCGGATCCTCGACGAGGCCGCCCTGGGCGCCGCCCAGCGCGGCCACCGGGTCTTCCGGACGGAAGCGCACGAGCTCGAGGCGCCCCGGCCGTTCGCGATGCTCGAGGGCCTCGCTGCGTCGATCCTGGACGCCGCGTCCGAGGACGAGGCGTACGCCGCTGCGCTCGCCGACTCCCTCACACCGTGGTCCCATGAGCTCCGGACGGTGCTGCCCTCCCTCCATCGCTTCCTCGCCGACGTCGAGGAGATCGAGCATCCCGCCTCGGAGCGCAGGCTCCAGGGAGCGCTCGCCGCTCTGTTCGATGCCCTCGGGACGCCGAACCACCCGGCGATCCTGCTGCTCGATGACTGCCAATGGGCCGACGATCTCTCGCTCGGGGTCGTCGGCAGGTGGTCGTCGGCCTCGCGCGACGGCTCGAGGTTCGTCACCGTCGTCGCGGCGATCCGCCGGGAGGAGGTCGACGAGGACCATCCTTCGAACGGATGGACGAAAGCGACCACGATCACGCTGCCTCCACTCGATCTCGACGAGACGCGCGACCTCGTCTCGTCGATGGGGGGATGGTTCCCGGACCAGGCGCATGCGGTGATCGCGCAGCTCTCACAAGGTCGCCCGTTCTTCATCACGTCGGTGGTCCGAGGGATGGTCGAGTCGGAGGCGCTCCGCCCCGGACCGGGCGGGTGGCTGTTGGATCCCGCGGCGCTCGCCACGCTGATCTCCCCCGGGAAAGCCGCGACGTTCATCACACGACGCCTCCGACGGCTCCCGGAGGACACCCTCGGGTTCCTCTCCGCCGCCGCGATCCTGGGCCGACATGCGTCCATGGAGGAATGCGCGTCGCTCGCGGGCGTCGAGCGTGACCTCGTGGACCCCATCGTGGAGGAGGCTCGGCGGGCGGGCCTGATCTGGGCCACCGAACGGGAGGGGTTCTCGTTCATCCACGACAAGGTGCGGGAGGGCGCCCTCCGACGGCTCGACGAGGAGCAACGACGGGCGCTGCACCTCCGTGCGGCGGAGATGATCGAACGCATCCGACCCGGCGACGTCTTCGACCTGGCCTACCACTTCGACGAAGCCGGGGCGCCCGAACGAGCGCAACCCGCCGCCCTCGACGCTGCCTCGCTCGCCCGGTCGCGGCAGGCGCTGGACAGCGCCGAGACGATGCTCCGGATCGCCGCTCGAGGGACGCCGCAGGCAGACCTGACCGCGCGAGCACGCGTCGCCGAGGATCTCGGCGCGATCCTGATGGTGCGAGGCGCCTACGACGAATCCGCGCGCTGGCTCGACGAGGCGCGATCGCTGGTCCCTCCGGGAGATCGAGCGGCCGAGATCGAGAGCAAGATCGGAGAGCTCGCGTTCAAGCGCGGAGACGTCCGCACGGCGGCCGCGTCGATCGAGCGGGCGATCCGGATGGTCGGCGGGCGTGTGCCCACGCGAGCGATCGTGCTCCTCCCGATGCTGCTCGGCGAGCTCGTGGTCCAGATGCTCCACTCTGCCTGGCCCGCCATGTTCGTCGGACGGCGTCCGATCGAGGAGGGTGCGAACGACCTCCTCGCGTCGCGGTTCTACGGACGGCTCGGCTACGCCTGGTGGTTCGAACGCGGGAAGGTCGCGACCCTGTGGACCCACTTCCGGTCGCTGAACCTCGCGGAGCGCTACCCGCCGACCGCCGAGCTGGCGCAGGCGTATTCGGAGCACGCCCCGGCGATGATGCTCGTCCCCTGGCACCGGCGGGGCGTCCGCTACGCGCAGCGGTCGCATGCGATCCGCGTGCAGCTCGGCGACCTGTGGGGACAGGGTCAGTCGCTCCACTTCTGGGGGGCGGGGCTGTACGCCGGATCCGAGTACGAGGCGTCGCTCCTGCGCATGCGCGAGTCCCTGGAGCTGCTCGAGCAGACCGGCGACCGCTGGGAGCTGAACAACTGCCGCCTGCAGATCGCGATGGCGCGCTACCGGCTGGGCGACCTCGCGGGCGCCGTTGAGGACAGCGGAGCCGCTCGGCACGCGGGCCTCGAGATCGGAGATGCCCAGGCTCGGGGGATCGGGCTCGAGGGATGGGCGAAGGCGACCGACGGTCTCGTGCCCGAGCGCCTGATCCGAGCCGAGCTGGAGCGTTCGAGCGAAGACGTCCTCACGATCGCGAGCGTGATGCAGGCCGAAGGCGTCCGGCTCCTCGGCGTCGGTGACCCGTGGGCCGCCGTGGAGTCCTTCGAGGAGAGTCAGCGCCTGTTCCGCCGGGCCGGCATGAAGAACGCCGGCGTCAGCCCCGTCCGGCCTTGGCTGCTCACCGCCCTGCTCCGCGCGGCCGAAGCCACACCAGCGGGTGACGGTCGGCGGCGAGCCGCACTCGTCCGGCGAGCACGGTCCGTCGCCCGTCAGGCGAACCGACGCGCACGCTTCTACCGCAACGATCTGCCCCACGTGCTGCGCGAGCGCGCGCGCTTGGCGACGCTGGTCGGCCGCCCTCGGCGCGCGCGCGCTCTCTTCTCCCGCAGCCTCGCGGTCGCGACCGGCCAGCGAGCGCACACGGAGACGCTCCGCACCAGGATCTCCCGAGGAGAGGTGGGCGGCGCGTTCGGATGGACGGCGTTCGTCGAGGACGGTGAGCGGGCGGCCGTGGAACTTCGCGCCCTCATCGCCGCCGCTGCTCGAGTGATCACGACCGATGCTGCGGCGTCGGAGGAAACGGAGGGACCCCCGGACGATGGGTCGCCCTCCAGCACGCCCGAGCAAACGATGGGGCCTGCCGCCACGGCGGATGTGCCCATCGACGGCCGATCGGTGTTCCGGATACCCGCCCCCTGAGGGCATCTCCCGGCCATCCGGTCTTCACGGATCCTTCACGCCTTTTTCCTGATCCGATGTTTGGGCGCGCCTCCGAGGGGTAAGGGGCCCGCAACGGCGTCTCGGCTCCTCCGGCCGAGACCCCGTCCTCAGATGTGTGGAGTCGGAGGGTGCCGGGGAACCCACCCCCTTCCCGGTCCCTCCGACCCGCATCCGGGGCTACCGCAGGTCTCGGCATCCTTCTGGGATCGGCCCTCGATCCTCTCGCCGCCTCAGCCGCCCGGCGCGGTCCTCGACCCGATCCGACCTCGAAGGTAGGCTCCGGCTGACTCGGATCGGAGGACGGGATGAAGACAAGGAGGTTCTGGCGTGTGCTGGGCGGCGTCGCACTCGCGCTGCTCCTGTCGGGGTGCTTCAAGGTCAACTTGGATGTGGAGGTCACCGCCGACAACACGGTCTCTGGGACCGCCGTGATCGCAGTCGAGGAGAGCCTGCTGGAATTGAGCGGCCAGAGCGTCGATCAGGTCTTCGCGGACATGGACCTCTCGGAGCTGCCACCCGGCTCCGAGGCGGAACCCTACGACGAGGACGGCTTCGTCGGTCGACAGATCACGTTCGAGGAGGTGCCTCTCAGCGAATTCACCGGGGACGGAGCGCTCTCCGGCGCGGCATCCGGGGAGGACCTGCACATCGTCCGCGAGGGCGACGAGTTCCACGTCACCGGCGGGATCGACATGAGCGGCCAGGAATTCACGGGGACCGAGATCCCCCAGCAGTTCCTGGACAACTTCGAGTTCCGGATCTCGATCACGTTCCCCGGACCGGTGAGCTCCGCGAGCGGCGACATCGACGGGAACACCGTGACGTGGGAACCACGGGTCGGTCAGAACACGGAGATCCAAGCGGTGGCGAGCGCTATCCCGTCCTCGAGCTCACCGCTCCTGCTGATCGTCCTGATCGCCGCGGGCGCGCTCGTGCTGGGGGCGATCGCGTACTTCCTCACCCATCGGAGAACGGCGGCGGCGGCGGGCCCGCTCGCAGGGACCGGGTTCGGCGACGCCGTCCCCGCGCCGACGCCCGCTCGACCCGAGGGACCGGGATCGCCGATCGATGCTCCGCCCCCGGCGTTCACCGCTCCGGACGACACCGCTCCCGCCGATGACACACCGCCGCCAGCGCCGCCGCCGAGCGGACTCTGATCGAGATGCCCACCTACGAGTACCGATGCACATCGTGCGGCGCGGCTTTCGAGTCGCGCCGCACGATCGCGGACGCGGATGCCGCGATCCCTTGTCCGCAAGGGCATGAGAGCACTGTGCGACAGCTGTCGGTGTTCTCAGTGACAACCACTGTCGCCACCGAACGTCCTACACGACCTGCAGGGGCTGGATGCGGCCCCGGCTGCGCGTGTGCCGCGAACGGCTGAGCCAGGGCGGATGGTCTAGCGCAGAAGCACTACCGTGAAGATGTCGTAAAGGGTTGGCGGATGCGGTTGTAACCCCCGCGATCGCTTCGATACCGTCGGTGGCGTCCGATGACCTATCGGAGACTCCCTCTCCTCGTGGTGGTCGTCGCCGTGCTCGTTGCGGGGATGCCTTCTCCGGCCGACGCCGGCAACGTCACCAGACGGAACAAGACGCTCCACCTCCTGAATCAGACGCGACGCGATCACGGCCTCCGGGAGTTCCGGCTGAACCTCAACCTCTCGCGCGACGCATGGCGTCACTCGAAACGGATGGCGGAGAAGAACCGTTGCTTCCACACGGCGGACCTCTACGACGTGGTTCGGACGTACAGCCCGTCTACGTGGGGCGAGAACGTCGGCGCGGCTGGCACGCTCCGACGGATCCGGAACCTGTGGATGAGGAGCGCGGGGCATCGGGCCAACATCCTGAACCCCCGGTTCCGAAGGATCGGCATCGGGGTCGTGAAGGCACGTGGCCTCTTGTGGGTGACCACGATCTTCTACGGTGGCTGACGCCGCCTCAGGACACGAGCGAGCGAAGCTGGCGGAGCGCCACCGTGAGCTGGGAGAGATCCGTGACGCCCTCCATCGCGAGTGATCGCATGAACCGCTGCACCCGCCCGTAGGCGGCGCTCCGGTCCTCGAGGAACGCATCGACCGCTTCATCGATCGGCCGCCCGCCGGCATGCTCGAGCACGGTCTCGATGATCTCGCGGCGGATCGTGTACAGGTCGTCCTCCATCGAGTGGAGCGCCCATCGCTGCCACCGCGTCTTCGCCGGCTGCTCGGCGAGCCGCTGCTCGAGCCAATCGATCTCCAGCCGCTCCCCGAGGAGGAAGAAGCCGCGCGCCACCTCGAGAACCGGCCGACCGGTGGCGCGCGATACCGAGATGATGTCCGGTCCGTGGACCAGCTCGTCCTGGAACGCGTGTCTGCGTGCCAGCTCGTCGGGGATGCCTTCGGCGGTGAGGCGCGTCGCCTCCCGCTCGCGCTGCTCGCGCCACGCCTCCGGGCCGATCTGCTCGATCACCGACGACAGCTCGCGAAACGCGGCCCTCGCCTGATCGACCGCTTCGCCGAGCCGCAGCCCCGGCGCGCGGACGAGGTACCACCGCGCGGTCGACTCGACGAGCCTGTCGACCCCGATCATCAGATCGTTCTGGATCCCCGGGTCGATCTTGCCGTCGAGGGATTCGACCGCGTCCCATCGCGGCACCGCCCCAACGACGTCGCGGGCGATCCGGAAGGCGCGCACGACCTCGGCGGGGGTCGCCCCCGTCTCCGCGACGAGCCGCGACACGAACGTGACCCCCTGCGAGTTCACGACGTCGTTCGAGACGATCGTCGCGATCAGCTCCCGTCGCAGCGGGTGCTCGGCCAGCATCGGACGGAACCTGTCGACGATCGTCTCCGGGAAGTACCGCGCCAGGTCCTGCTCGAGGTATTCGGAGTCGGGGAGGTCCGCCTCGAGGAGGTCCCGCTTGATCGACCGCTTCGAGTACGCGACGAGCAGTGCGATCTCCGGCCGGGTGAGCCCCTCGCCGCGGCCGCGCCGCTCCGCCATCTCGTCCGAGGTCGGCAGGAACTCCACCGGACGATCCAGCTCCCCCTCCGCCTCGAGCTGCAGCATCAGGTCCTCGCACGCCTCGTTCCGCTCGGCGGCGACCGCGACCTCCTGCGAGAGGATCTGCGCTTGAAGGTAGTTGTCGTAGAGCACACGACGGACCACGTCGTCCGTGGAGGCTTCCAACAGGGTGTTGCGCTCGTCGATGGTCAGCTCCCCGCGCTCGATCGCCAGGCCGAGCAGGATCTTGAGGTTCACCTCCCGGTCGGAGGTGTCGACGCCGGCGGAGTTGTCGATGAAGTCCGTGTTGATCCGACCGCCGGTGAGCGCGTACTCGATCCGTCCGCGCTGGGTGAAGCCGAGGTTGCCGCCCTCCCCCACCACGCGCGCCCGGACCTGGTTCCCGTTGATCCGGACGGGGTCGTTCGCGCGGTCGCCCACCTCCGTATGACCTTCGTTCTTCGCTTTCACGTACGTGCCGATCCCGCCGTTCCAGAGCAGATCGACCGGTGCCTGGAGCACCCACCGGATCACGTCCGCGGGTGTCATCTCCGCCGGCGCGTCGTCGGGGATCGCCAGGGCCGCTCGCGCTTGATCCGACACCGTCACCCACTTCGCCGTGCGGTCGATCACCTCGGCCCCCTCCGAGAGCGCGCTCCGGTCGTAGTCGCCCCACGAGGATCCAGGCGTTTCGTACAGGCGCTTGCGCTCGGCGAACGAGATCGCCGGATCCGGCTGCGGATCGAGGAACACGTGTCGGTGATCGAACGCGGCGATGAGCCGGATCCGATCCGTGTAGAGCATGCCGTTACCGAAGACGTCTCCGGACATGTCACCGATCCCGATCGCCGTGAACTGCTCCGTCATCGGGTCCGTGCCCAGCTCCCGGAAGTGCCGCTTGACCGATTCCCACACGCCGCGAGCGGTGATGCCGAGCTCCTTGTGGTCGTACCCGTGGGAGCCGCCGGAGGCGAACGCGTCACCCAGCCAGTAGCCGTACCGCTCGCTCACCGCGTTCGCCGTGTCCGACAACGGAGCCGTGCCCTTGTCCGCGGCGACCACGAGGTAGGGGTCGGGGCCGTCGGTCACGCGGACACCCTCAGGGTGCACGACCTCCCCCTTCACGAGGTTGTCGGTGATGTCGAGCAATCCCTCCATGAACGTGACGTACTGCTTCGCCACCTCCTCCTTGATCTGCTCCGGCGAGACCGAGGTCCGCTTGAGCACGAAGCCACCCTTGGAGCCGTCGGGGACGATCACGGCGTTCTTCACCTTCTGGGCCTTCATCAGTCCGAGGACCTCGGTGCGGAAGTCCTCCTTGCGGTCGGACCAACGGATCCCCCCGCGGGACACCATCCCGGCTCGGAGGTGGACCGCCTCCATCTCCGTGGAATAGACCCAGATCTCGTAGAGCGGCATGGGCTTCGGCATCTCCGGCACGCGCTCCGACAAGAGCTTGAAGCTCAGGAACGACCGGTCGGGCGCGTAGGCGTTCGTCCGGACGATCGCCTCGATCGTCCCCAGCAGGTGGCGCAGGATGTTGTCCTGGTCGAGGGAGGAGACGCCTCGCAGGTCCTGGTGGATCGCCTGCCGGATCTCGTCGATCTCCTCTTCCGAGGCGGCACGCACCGGGTCGAAACGCGCTTCGAACATCCGCACGAGCCGTTCCGAGATCGACGGGTAGGCCGCCATCGCGTCGTTCCGGTAGTTCTCGGTGTACCGGGCGGAGACGCGCATCCGGTAGTTCCGGAGCGCACGGAGGATCCTGACCTCCCACCAGTTGAGGGTCGACAGCGTCACGAGGCGGTTCAGCGAGTCGGAGTCGCACTCCCCTCGCCACACGGCCGCGATCGTGTCCGTGACGCGGTCCGCCGATTCCCCGAGCTCCAGCACCGCGCCCCGCGAGTCGAGCACGCCGAAGTCGTGGATGTACAC
>JBOGVC010000228.1:0-13060 GCA_050695275.1 Actinomycetota bacterium
GCCCGGCGCTCGAGGACGATCACGGGGATCGTGCGGATGCCCTCGGTCTTGTCGAGGTAGTCGCCGAAGCCCGGCCGGCGCGCCACCTGGCGGGCGTAGAGGTCGTCCCATTCCTCACCGCCGCGCAGGATGCTCGCGGCGTGTACCGGGATCGTCTCCGTCCCCACCTCGATCGTGGCCTCCGGGTTCGCCTCGAGGTTGCGGACCCAGTCGGGGTCGGCGGGCGCGCCTCCCTTCGACCCGATCACGACCCACCGGCCGTCGTCGGGGAGGTAGACGACCGGCGTGATGTGCTCCTTCCCCGAGCGCCGGCCGGTCGTGTGGAGCAGGAGCACGGTCGCGCCCTCGAAGTAGCCACCGACCGCGCCCTCGTTGGCTCGGAACTCCTCGATGATCTGCTCGTTCCAGTTCGTCATCGAGGGACAGACTCTCGCATCGGTGCGCGATCTAACAATCGACGGCGGCGGCGAACGCCTCGCACAGCTCCCGATGTCGTTCCGGCGCGAGGGCTCCCATCCTCCGGACGAGCATCGACTTGGGGACCGTGAGCACCGCGTCCATCGTGGCCGCAGATGCGACGGGCAGGCCCTCGGAGATACCGAGGGGAACCTCGGTGGGGATGCGCCGGATCGTGCGCGAGACCGGCGCGACCAGCAGCGTCCGCAGGACCGGGATCGCCTCGTTCCTCGTGAGGACGAGGAACGGCCGTCCCTTCGAGGACTCGGGGGTCTCCGCCCACCAGACCTCCCCGCGCTCGATCACCAGGGCTCCTCCTCGATCGAGCGGCTCGCGGCGTGGCCCGCCTCGGCGACGTCGGCCTCGTCCTGGGGGACCCGTTGGTACCCCTCGACGATCCTCCGTCCGACGTCTGCCCTGCGCTCAGTGTCGATCAGGGTCTCGAGGGCGGTGCGCACCGCGTCCGCCTTGGTCTCGAACCTCCCGGAGGAGACCAAACGTTCGAGCTCGGCCGCGAGAGCGTCCGGTATGCGTATCGCGATCTGTTGTGACATGCAGGAAGCATACCGCTCGCCTCCGAGGCGCTCAGTAGCCTCCCGCGTAGGCGAGGTAGCCGTAGAATCGGGTCGTGCCGCCCGGCTCGACGATCGGTCGAGACGGGTCGCCGGCGTATCCGTAGGACGCTGGCCGGGCGGCGGCATCCGCTCTGAGCTTGACGGCGATCTGTGGGGGCGTCAGGCCCGCGCAGCGGCCCGAGGCGAGACAGAGGGCCACGGCCCCGGCCACGTGGGGAGACGCCATGCTCGTACCAGAGAGCCACCGATACCCGCCCGCTTTCCAGGTGGAGCGGATGCAGGCCCCGGGGGCGGCGATCGTGTGCGCCGCGTCTGCGGTCCCCGCGGCGGCGAAACTGCTGAAGTGGGCGATGGTGTCGTCGCCGTCCCCGTTGCAGATACCAGTTCCTCCGCCGGGCCGGCCGTTGGTATCGGTGACCGCGGTCACCGTGAGCACCTCGTCGTAGGCGGCGGGGATCTGTCCGTCGTAGAGCTCGTCCGAGTTGCCCGCCGCGGCGACGAACGTGACTCCGTCCTCGGTGGCCTCGCAGATCGCCGCATGCAGGACGTCGCCGTCGATGCTGCCGCAGGCGCCGTCGTCGGTGCCGGGCCCGCCGATGCTCATGTTGGCCACCCTGATCGTGCCGCCGTTCGCGGGAGCCCGCGCGTCGACGAAGTCGACCCCGCACAGGACGGTCGAGATCGAGCCGGAGCCGGTGTCGTCGAGGACCCGAACCGCGAACAGACGCACGCCCGGCGCCACGCCGACCACCCCGATCCCGTTGTCCCGCGCCCCGATCGTGCCGGCGACGTGGGTCCCGTGGCCGGCGCCGTCGTCGAACGTGGATCCGGTCGAGCAGTTGCGACCACCTACCACGTTCAGGTCCGGATGATCGAGGTCGATCCCCGTGTCGATCACCGCGACGGCTCCTCCGACGACCCCGACGCCGTTGCCGGCCCTCGTGCTGCTGAGGTCGCCGTCGATCCGGTTCACCCCGGTGGGCCGCGCCTGCGCCTGGGTCCGGACGGGGCGGTCGGGGGTCACGGAGGCGACCCGGGGGTCGGCCCGGAGCGCGGCGAGGGCAGCGCTCGGGACGGTGGCCGCGTAGCCGCGGATCGCGGATCGATACACGGCGCTGATGCCGAGGTGGTATCGGTGAGCGTGCGCGGCGGCGAGCTGGCCCGGCGACGTGACGGGATCCGCCAACACGACGATGAATCGGCCGGCGGGCGGCGCGGCGGCTCCGATGCCCGGTGACGCAACGGATATGAGGATCGCCGCCCCGGCGGCGCCTAACCATCGGCGCACGTCGTCCTCCGATCGGCCGTTCGAGAGCGGTCCGACCGTATGCCACCTGCGTCGGTCCTGCCAAGTCCCAGGTTCGAACGGTCAGACGGCCACCCCCCCAGCGCCTCGAGGATGCGTTCCAGCACAACTCCCCTCCCCCGGAGGGCCGACATGCACCCGCGGAGCCACCGTCATACGCTGTGCTGTTGTGAAGATCGCGGTCTGGCTCATCGCTGGCACCTTCGCGCTCAACGCGCTGGTCCTGGGCATGTCGGTACTCATGGTGACCCCCGGCCGGCATCGGACCAGGCGAGAGATCCGCCAGCTCGAGGCGCTCTGGCGCATGAGCTCGTCGACCTCGGGCCTCCTCCGCGTCCGGAGGCTCGTCGCGCTCAGCTCCGCGGCCGCGATCGCGCTGGCCATCTCGGCCCTCTCGATCCCCGGGCCCGAGAGCGTCACCTCGGCCTTCGGCTCGGACCCGGTGATCTTCGGGGATGGGTCGGCGTATCCCGATCGTGTCGGCGTCCGCGCGAGCGGAACGGTGGCGACGCGCGCGCCCGTCGTCGACCTCGCGGGTGCGTCTTCGGCCTCGCCGGCCGGAGACGCCGACGAGCACGCCTCGGGATCCGGAGTCTCCGACAACCAGACCACAACGCCGGCCTTCGTCGAGGCGCAGCCTCGCTCCTCGACCGTGATCCGCGTCTCCTGGGCCGAGGTCCGCAGCGCCACGGGCTACGACGTCGAGCGCTCCACGAGCGGTGACGCGGGGTGGGTGACGGTCGCGATCACGCGCGACGGGGTCACGGCCTACAAGGACGCGGGTCTCAACCCGGAGGAGACGTACTTCTACCGGGTGCTCGTCCTGCTCGAGGACGGAGCCGCGGCACCACCGTCCGACGTGGTGTCGGCCACGACCCTCGTCGACCCTCCGGCGCCGACCGTCCTGCGGGTGACGTCGAGGTCGCGAACCACGATCGATCTCGCGTGGGACGACCTCGTCGACGAGACCAGCTATCGGGTCGAGCGGTCGACCGACGGCGAGACCGGGTGGACCGCGATCGGCACGAGCGGTCAGGACGTCACCACGTACGAGGATGCCGGCCTCGCACCCGAGACGACGTACTTCTACCGGGTCGTGGCGACGAACGAGGGAGGCTCGTCGTCGCCGTCGAACGTCGTCTCCGAGACGACGAAACCGGGCGGTGCGGCGGATGGCGACATGGTCCTGGGTGGTGAATCCCCGAGCGGCGAGGAAACCGCCGAGGTCGACGGAGGGACGCAGGACGTCGGGTCGAGTCTCGATCCGGTGACCGTCGGGGACACGGAGCCGATCACCGAAGCCGAGGTAGCGGTCGTGGAGCCGAGCACCGACGTAGGGGTCGCGGAGCCGAGCACCGAGCTCGACGGGTAGATCCGCTTCGGTCGATCGACCAGGTCGATAGCATCCGGCCGATGGCCACCGGAGACGGGACGCGGATCGTCGAGCTGCTCCGCGGCGCGCCCCTGATCGACGGGCACAACGACCTGATCTGGGCGCTGCGGAAAGCGCGCGAAGGCGGCGAGACGCACGACGTGGGGGGATCCGCCCCCCGTCTCCACACCGACCTGCCGAGGCTGGAGCGCGGCGGCGTTCGCGGTCAGTTCTGGTCCGTCTACGTCCCGTCCGACCTCGCCGATCCGCACGAGGCCGTCACGATGACGCTCGAGCAGATCGACGCGTTGTTCTCGCTCGTGCGGACACATCCCGACCGGTTGGAGCTCGCGCGCACGGCGGACGACGTCGAGCGGATCTCGTCGACCGGGCGAGTCGCCTCGATGATCGGGGTCGAGGGCGGCCAATCGATCGGCTCGTCCCTCGGGGCGCTCCGGATCCTGGCCGGGCTGGGCGCCGGGTACCTCACGCTCACCCACAACGACGACACGCCGTGGGCGGACTCGGGGACGGGCGAGAGGGCGCACGGCGGTCTCACCACGTTCGGCGAGGAGGTGGTTCGCGAGCTGAACCGGCTCGGGATGCTCGTCGACCTCTCCCACACGTCCGAGGACACGATGCGGCAGGCGATCGAGGTCTCGAGCGCCCCCGTCGTCTTCTCGCACTCGAACGCCCGCGCGCTCTGCGACGTCCCGCGCAACGTGCCGGACGACGTGATCGAGCTGGTCGGTCGTACGGACGGCGTCATCTGCGCGACCTTCGTGCCCTGGTTCCTCACCGCCGAGGGCGCGGAGGCCAACGAGGCGGAGTGGCGCGAGATCCGCCGGTTGAAGGAGGAGCACCCCGGCGACCCCGACGCGGTCCGCGCCGCGGTGGATGAGATGGAGGAGACCCAACCGACCCCAACGAGCTCGGTCCGCGACGTGGCGGACCACATCGACCACATCCGCGCGATCGCCGGCATCGATCACGTGGGCGTCGGGAGCGACTTCGACGGGCTCTCCGGCATGCCCGACGGGCTCGAGGACGTGTCGACGTACCCCGCCCTCTTCGGCGAGCTCGCCGACCGCGGCTACGGCGACGAAGACCTCGCGAAGGTCGCCGGCCGCAACGTGCTGCGCGTGATGCGCGCAGCCGAGCGGGTCGCCACCGGGTAGAGCGGCCTAGGGCGGTGCCCGATCCTCCAGCACCGAGCCGTCCGGGCGCCGGAACACCGGTCCTCCGTCCACGAGCTCCAACCGGAACCCGCCGCGGTCGTGCACCGCGGTGTGGTGGCGCCGACAGAGCAGCAGCAGGTTGTGGGCGGCGGTCGGTCCGCCGTCGGCCCAGTGCCGGACGTGGTGTGCATCGCACCACGTGTGCGGGCGGTCGCATCCGGGGAACCGGCAGTGCCGATCGCGGACCACCACCGCCCGACGCATCGCCGGTGGGATGACCGCGGTCCTGCGGCCGACGTCGAGCGGCTCCGAGCGAGCCGAGAGCAGGACGCGCATGACCGAGGCATCGCAGGCGATGCGCCTGGCGATCCGAGGGGTCACCGGGCCGGTGTGGTCCAGCTCGCTCATCGACCCCGAGCCTCCCGCGAGCGCGTCCGCTCCCACCGTCACCGTGAGATGGGGACGCTCACCGGCCACGGTGGGCCGGTCGGCGCGATCGAGCCACTGCCGGCACACCTCTCCGAGAGCGTCCGCCCGACGCTGCGCGGGCGTGCGCTCGTCCTGGGTCGCGGAGCGCGCCTCGGCGTCCATCACGGCACCGAGTGCCGTGAGCAGCGACTCTCCCGTCTCGGGATCGAGATCGCCGTCCACGCGGACCATCCCGTGGAGCGTGACCGACGCATGCAGCCGACGTCGCGCCCGGACCTCCTCGTCGTCTCCCGAGGCGCGCTCGGCCTGGACGGCTTGCCGCCAGTAGGCGACCACCCTCCCGAGATCGGCGACCGAGTGGATCCGGGCGGCCTCCACCAGTGTCTGCTCGTTCGCATCGAATGCCTCCGGGTCGGCCTCGCGTGCCGCTGCGAGCACACGCACGCCCGAGAGCGAGACGTCACCATCCTCCACGGCGCGGCGCGTCCTCGCCATGTGCTCCAGCGACCGAGCGAGCCGCACCTGTTCGCGCGCCGCGCCCCAACCCACCCTGAACGCCCCGACGAGCCACGAGGCCGCCGACAGGTACCCGTCGCGCTCGAAGACCCGACGCCGATCGAGCTCGGCCAGCCGACGCAGTCGCTCGACCTCGAGCTGCTCGGCCGCGCGCTGCACCTCGGCGAAGTCTTCCTCGACGAGCGCGTCCGGCAGCTCCGCCAGCGTCTCGGCGCGGAGCTCCTCCACGACGGATCGCAGGCCGCTCATCCGTGCGAGTCCCCAACGTATGCATCCCCGAGCATGGAGTCGACGATACGAACGTCACGACCGGCGGTCTGTGAAACGCGTCACTTCCAGCGAACTTTCCTTGGCGCCGGGTCTTCGGCGGTGGACGCGACTCCGGCTGCATACTCGACCCCATGCCCGGCCCGCTCCGCATCACGCGCTCCGTGACCATCCCGGAGAGAGAGCTGCGATGGCGGTTCAGCCGGTCGTCGGGACCAGGTGGCCAGTCGGTCAACACCGCGGACTCGCGCGTGCAGCTCAGCCTCGACCTCACCACGACCACCGCGCTCGGGCCGGTGCAACGCGCCCGCGCGCTCGAACGGCTGGCCGACCGGCTCACCGACGGCGTCCTCACCGTCACCGCGCAGGAGGAACGGTCGCAGCTGCGGAACCGCGAGGCCGCGGAGGAACGGCTGAAGGGCATCCTCGCGGAGGCGCTCGCCCCACCACCCCGCACGCGCCGACCCACGAAGCCCGGCGAGCGGGCCGTCGACCGACGCATCGCCGCGAAGAAGCGACGCTCGAGGATCAAGAGGCTCCGTCGCGTCGACGAGGAGTGACGACACCTACCCCGTGTGGTCGAGGCCTCGCTTGATCGCGTACCGCATCAGCTCGAAGCGGCTCCGCAGGTGCAGCTTCGTGAGGATGTTCCGCACGTGGTTCTGCACGGTCTTCGTGCTGATGAAGAGCTCCTGCGCGATCTGGCCGTACGTGTAGCCCTTCGCGACGAGCCGCAAGATCTCGTTCTCGCGCTGCGTGAGTCCCGGCTCACCCGGCTCCACATCCGCCGTCCTGCGGAACTCCGAGAGCAGGAGCCCGGCGAGGGACGGCGTGAACACCGCGTCGCCCGCGTAGACCCGTGTGACGCCGTCGGCCAGCTCCGCGGCAGTGGACGTCTTCAACAGGTAGCCGGCGGCGCCGAGCTTGATCGCCTCCAGGACGTTCGCCTCCGCCTCCGACGCCGAGAGCACCAGGATCTTCACGTGGGGGAGCTCCTCGGCGATCGCCTTGATCGCGTCCACGCCCTGGACGGTCGGCATCGACAGGTCCATCAGCACGACGTCGGGCATCGAACGCCGAACCACGTCGATCGCCTCGCCGCCGTCGGAGGCCTCCCCGACCACGGTGGCCACCCCCGAGCCCTCGAGATCGGCGCGCACGCCGTCGCGGAGCGAGGGATGGTCGTCGACGATCACGACGCGGATCTGCTCGGCCTCATCCACGCCGTCGCCCACGCCGCTCTCCGGGCTCATCGCGCGCCCGTCCCAGGCGCGGGGAGACGGAACTCCACCTCCGTACCCTGACCCGGCGCGCTCACGACCCGCATCGTCCCACCGATCTGCTCGATCCGCCCGCGCATGCTTCTGGAGATCCCGAGCTTCCCGTCGGCCGCCATCGCCGCCTCGTCGACGACGAATCCGTCGCCGTCGTCGCGGACCGAGATCGCGATGTCGGACCCGTCCCGCTCGCCGAAGATCGTCACGCCGGTCGCCCGCGCGTGCTCGACAACGTTGTCGAGGGCCTGCCGGACGGCGGCCGAGACCTCCTCCGCGCCGCTCGCCGGGATCCAGACGGGATCGACCGTGGAGACCGTCACGGCGATCCCCGAGATGCCGAACGCGGCCGCCTGCAGCACGGTCCGCAACGGGAGCGTGCCCTCGGGCGCGTCCTCGGGCTCCTGACGGAGGAGCGCCCGGAGCTGGCGCTCCTCATCCTCGGCCACACGCGCGAGCTCCGCCACCTCTGAGCCCGCGACCCGATCCTGCGCGGCGAGCTCACGACCACGCCGCTGCACGAGCGCGAGCGACTGGAGGACGGAGTCGTGCAGGGTCCGGGCCATCGACTCGCGCTCCCTGGAGCGGGCGGCCCGCTCTCGCTCGGCGAGCGCGGCCTCGTTCGCCCGCCGCAGGTCGCGCGCCGCTCGCTCCAGCGTGCGGGCGAACAACCCGATCGTGACGGCGCCGAACACGTAGTAGACGCCCGTCGTGATCACGCCGGCGATCTCGCCAGCCGACAGCGCGTCGTAGGGGAGGTCGTTCAAGGGCCGGGACAGCGCGACCGGGACGAAGAACAGCCCGGCGACGGCCAGTCCCGGCACGAGGCCCGCGGTGGCCGCCCACGTGAGGACGGTCGACAGCGGATAGGCGGCGCCGAGGAACGGCTGCTCGCCGAGCGAGCCCGGCTCGGCGAGCACGGGAGCGATCAGGAGGAACCCCGCCGAGACGAGCAGATCGACCCACCGGATCACAGGCCGGTCCCACGCCCGGAGCCAGGTGACGACGCCGATCCAGATCCCCACGGCGCCGAGGACCGCCCACGCGAGCGCCGGCTCCTCGAGCGGGACGATCGACGCGAGGACCACGGTGAGCGCGAACGACGCCCATCGGTAGACGAGGATCCCGAGCCAGAGGCCCCGCCGCCCGGGCTCGGCCTCGGGGAGGTCGCGCTCCACCTTCGCTCCTTGCGTGGCACCTCCGCCGTCGCGCGGCGAGTGTACGCCGGAGCGTGTCGCGGCGGAGCGGGCTAGCTCCGCCGTGCGCCCGGTGCCATGCGACCGAAGCCCTGGCCGGCGGGGATCCGCCAGGCCGTGTACACGGCGAACGCGACCCACGCGACGTCGAAGCCGCTGAAGAGCTCCGTGAACGCGTCGGTGAAGAGGGAGAACGTGTCGCCGGAGAGAAGCGGGAGCGCCTCGCTCCCGACACCGAACTCCTCCCGGAGGAGATCACGGCCGACGAGCACGAAGGCGAGGTACTTCCCCCACAGGATGCCCAGGGCGGCCGACAGCGCGGCGATCACCTGGAGCGGCGCGCCGCGTCTGCCCCGCGCGAAGAACGCGACGCCGAAGCCCGCCAGGATGCCGACGCCGATCGCGGCGATCCCGATCTCCGTGTCGGTCGACTTCACGAGGTACCCCCAGGCGATGCCGCCGACGATCGCGCCGACGAGGCCTCCCACGAGGGCCAGCGCGAGGTCTGCGCCGGTGGCCGCGGGTGGCGGGGTCGCCGCGGGCTGCTCCGGCGGCGGTGGCACCCATCCCGACGGCGGCGGTGATGTCGGCGCCGACGGCAGCTCGTCCTCGGGCTTCATCGTTCCTCCTCGCTGAGGTTGCCTGCGTACGCTACCCCGACCGAAGGAGGTTCTTCGGGAGCCGCCCCCGTTCGTCCGCGAGGGCGCGCCACCGCTTGGGGCCGGGCCGGTCGAGCAGCGCCGGCACCGTCCGCAGCGTGAAGTCCGCGGGAGAGATCGAGCCCAGCTCCTCGGGCGCGACCGGGAACGACACCGTCCCGTCCGCCCGCGCACGCCCGGAGTACAGCGCCACGATCGTCGCGCCGGTCCCGTTCCGCGACGGATCCAGCATCACGCGCCCGCCGCGCTTCGCCTTGCGGAACGCGTCGGTCACCAGGTCGGGACGGCGCTCCACCACGATCTCGGTGAGCCGCGTCACTCCGGCGCGGAGCTCGTCCTGACCGACACGCCGTTCGATCGGCACCACGACGTGCAGCCCCTTCCCGCCGGTCGTCTTCACGCCGAACGGCAGGCCCAGGTCGTCGAGCACCTCCAGGACGAGGAACGCGACCTCGACGGCCATCGCGAACGCGTCGTCCGCGGGCGGATCGATGTCCACCACCAGGAGATCGGGCTTGTCGAGACGATCTCGTCGCACCGGCGCCGGATGGAACTCGAGCACGGCCTGGTTCCCGAGCCACACGAGGGAAGGGAGATCCTGACACACGACGTAGTCGACGTCGCGCCCGGCGCTCGGTGCGGGGATGCGCGTGGTGCGGACCCACGAGGGCGCGTAGGTCGGCGCGGCCTTCTGGTAGTAGCGCTGGCCCCCGACGCCGTCCGGCGCGCGGACCATCGTGACCGGCCGGTCGTGGAGCCAGGGGAGCATGTCGTCGGCGACGGCACCGAGGTAGTCCGCGTAGTCCTGCTTCGTGAAGCCGAGGTCGGGCCAGAGCTGCTTGTCGGGCCTCGAGATCGTGACCTCGCGAGATGCGCGCGCCTTCGGCGTGGTCCCGGTCATGACCGGCATCGTAGGCTGCTTCGGACCAGCCGACCGAACGGAGGAGGCAGCGTGGCCGATCAGCGGAGCGACGACATCTCGGTCGTGGGACGCGGCGCACGGATCGAGGGCACGCTCACCTCGGCGGGCTCCCTCCGGATCCACGGCCGCCTCACCGGCGCGATCACGGTGGAGGGTGAGGTGTCGGTCGCGGCCGGCAGCGAGGTGAAGGCCGACATCAACGCCCACACGATCAGCCTCGCCGGACGCGTGAAGGGCAACCTCACGGCGCCGGGCGCGGTGGTGCTCCCGGAGCAGAGCCGCGTCGAGGGGGACGTCCACGCCCAGAACGTGACCGTGCACGGCGCCGTGACCGGCGACGTCGTGGCCGAGCAGGGCGTGCGCATCGGCGGCCAGGCGCGCGTGGAGGGCGACATCACGTGCACGACGCTCGCGATCGACGAGGGCGCCTACTTCGCCGGCCGCTCGAACATGTCGGACTCGGGCCGGTAGCCCCCTCCGCACCGGAACGTCGCGTCGGCTACGCTCGGCGTATCGGGTCTGGTCAACCGGACCGCCCCGGGAAGCGACGGAGGTGGTGCTCGTGCGGCGTATGACGCTCGCGTGGTCCGCGGTCCTCTCGGTGATGCTGTCGATCGTCGTGGCTCCCATGGCCAACGCCGCGTTCCCCGGCGGCAACGGGGAGATCGCGTTCGGTCGGACGACGCACGGCCAGAACGACATCTGGATCGTGCGTCCTGGGACCACCGGCACGAACCGGCTGACGCATTCCGCCCATCGGAACGAGGGCATGCCGGACTACAACGCCGCCGGTACGCAGATCGCCTTCGCGCGATGCGGTGAGGGCGACTTCCCGAACTGCGAGATCTGGACGATGAACGCCGACGGGAGCGGCAAGACGCGGATCACGTTCACCCCCGACGTGCAGGAGACCTGGCCGACCTGGTCGCCCGACGGGACGCAGATCGCGTTCACCTCCGATGCCGACGATCCCTCGCAGGACATCTGGGTGATGGACGCGAACGGCGCGAACCAGACCCAGCTCACGCTCACGAACGGGTTCGACGCGTTCCCGGAGTGGTCGCCCGACGGCACGAAGATCGCGTTCACGAGCGACCGCGCCGCCCTCGACGACATCTGGGTGATCGACGCCGACGGCTCCAACCCGACCCGCCTCACGGCCGGACCGCGCGTGGACGAGCGTCCGGACTGGTCGCCGAACGGGGAGCGGATCGCGTTCTCCAGGAACGGGAACATCTGGAAGATGCGCTCGGACGGGAACCAGGAGGTCAAGCTGACGTTCAACACGCAGGCGGAGTTCGCCCCGTCGTTCTCGCCGAACGGGAGGCGCATCGCGTTCAACCGACGGTCCAAGGACAAGGAGCGGATCAACATCTGGACGATCCGCGCGAACGGGGCCGGAGCCGTCCAACGCACGTTCGCGACGTTCGACTTCGCCCCCGACTGGCAGCCGCGCTAGGCGAGCGGCCGCTGCACGGCCCATACCGACCGCGCGGGAGCGCCTCGATCCGACGTGCCACGCCTTGCGCGCGGCGCCGGGTCGCCGGAGGATGCGAAGCATGGTCGGGCCGCCCGAGCTCCGGTACGCCCACAACGACGGGTTCGCGCTCGCCTACCAGGTGCTGGGCGATGGGCCCGACCTGATCTACCTGCCCGGCTGGGTGAGCAACGTCGAGGGCAACTGGCTCGCGCCGGACCACGCGCGGTTCCTCGAGCGACTCTCCTCCTTCTCCCGAACGATCGTCGTCGATCGTCGTGGGGTCGGCTGCTCCGATCGACTCCCTCCCGGTGCGGCCATGACCTTGGAAGAGGGTGTGGAGGACCTCCGGATGGTCGCGCGAGACGCGCATTCCTCGCGATCCGCCGTGTTCGGCGTGCAGGATGGTGGCTTCCACGCCCTGCTCGCGGCGGCCACCCATCCCGAGCGCTTCACGAAGCTGATCCTGTTCGGCGCGGCGCACACATGGCAGCGGACGAGCGAGACGCCGTGGCAATGGTCGGACGAGGACTTCGATGACGTCGAGGCAGCGACCAGCGGCCCCGGACTCTCGGAGGTCGCGGAGGCGTACATCCGGACCGCCCTGCCATCGAACGCCGGCGACGCGGTGGCGATCCGGCGGATGGCGACCCTCCTCGCGTTGACGCAGGGACCGGGCGCGGCGGTGGCGGAGACACGGATGCTTCGCGAGGTGAACTTCCGGGACCTCCTGCCGTCGATCCGTGTCCCGACCCTCGTCCTGCATCGCACCGACGATCCCGTCGAACCCGTCCAGAGCGGTCGCTACCTGGCGGAGCACATCGAAGGAGCCACGTTCGAGGAGCTGCCGGGGAACGACACGCTCCCATGGGTGGGGGAGTCGGATGCGGTCCTCGACGCGATCGAGCGATTCCTCGTGGGCTCCGGCGGCTCTGCCCGCCACCCCTCACCTCGCGCGCTCGCGACGGTGCTGTTCACGGACGTCGTGGATTCGACCGCGCACGCCACGCAGCTCGGCGACACGGCGTACCGGCGGCTCCTCGAGCAGCACCACCGCTCGATCAGGAGGGAGCTCGCGCGGCACAGCGGCGTGGAGGTCGACACCGCGGGCGACGGCTTCTTCGCGACGTTCGACGGTCCGGCCGGTGCCGTGCGATGCGCGCTCGCGATCCGCGACGCTGTCCGCGACCTGGGCATCGAGGTGCGCGCCGGCGTCCACACCGGCGAGGTGGAGACGATCGGCGGCAAGGTGGGTGGGATCGGCGTGCACATCGGGGCGCGGGTGTCTGCCGTGGCCGGTCCATCCGAGGTGCTCGTGTCGTCGACGGTGAGAGACCTCGTCGCGGGAAGCGGGCTCACCTTCGAGGACGCCGGCGAGCACGAGCTCAAGGGCGTCCCGGACCGCTGGCACCTCTACCGTGTGTCCGGCTAGG
>JBOGVC010000229.1:0-8004 GCA_050695275.1 Actinomycetota bacterium
GAGGTGGATGAACGGGTCGAGCTCGGCATCCTGTCCGGCGCTCGCCTCGGCACCGGTGCGGGCCGCCTCGGGACGGAAGAGGTACTCGACGCGGCACCCGAGCCGCACCACGTGCCACGGGAGGTCGCGGGAGTCGATGACGTCGCGGACGCCGTCCTCGAACCGGCCACCGACCTCGATCATGCGATCGAACGCATCGTCCGTGAGCACGTGCTCCAGGGTGACGTGCATCGCCGCGAGCGACAGCGCGTTGCCGGCGAGCGTGCCCCCGGTCCCGCCGACGTCGATCACGTCAGGATCGACCGCCTCGACGATCCGGCGCTGTACGTCCTCGCTCATCCCGTATGCGGCTGACGGGATCCCGGCGCCGAGGGTTTTCCCGATCGTCAGCAGGTCCGGGGCGAGCCCCCATGCCCGAGTCGCGCCGCCCGGTCCCGCGCTGAGGGTATGCGTCTCGTCGATCAGGAGGAGCGTCCCGGTGCGGTCGCAGATCGCGCGGACCGCCTCCCAGTAGCCCGGTTCCGGGAGGACGATCCCGATGTTCGTGAGCGCGGGCTCGAAGACGCAGACCGCGACGTCCTCCTGCTCGAGCTCCCGAGCGAGGGCCTCGAGGTCGTTGATCTCCACGACCCGCGTGGTGGTCACGACCGGCACCGGCGGACCGGTGTTCCCAGGCTGGTCGATCACGTCGCCGGCGTCATCCAGCTCCGCGAACGTCTCGTCGACCGTGCCGTGATAGCAGTGGTTGTGCACCAGGATCTTCGGGCGGCCGGTGATGTGACGCGCCCACCGGATCGCGAACCGGTTCGCATCCGTGGCGGTGAGGGTGAACGACCAGTACGGGACACCGAACCGACGCGCGAGCTCCCCGCTCACCCATGCGGCATCCTCGGTGGGCAGCATCGTGGTGATGCCGCGAGCCGCCTGGCGCGCGATCTCCTCGACCGCCGCCTTGGGCGCGTGCCCGGCCATCCCGCCCGTGTCGCCGAGGCAGAAGTCCACGAAAGCGTTCCCGTCGACGTCGGTGAACCGTGCACCCTCGGCCTCGGCCACGTACACCGGATGATCGCCCGGCCACCGGACCATCCAGTTCATCGGGACGCCCCACAGGAGGGAGCCTCGGCCGGCCTCGAACAGCGATCGGCTCCTCGGGTGTCGCTCCCGGAACAGCGCGCGCTCGCGCTCCATCAGCTCCGACAGCCGTTCGCGATCGATCGTGGTCACAGCGCGCGCTCCGATGCTCGTCCTGGTCCGGAGGAGATCCCCCAGGCACCGTCCAGGAGGCGCGGAGTCTACAACCCCGTCCGATCGTCCGGGGAGACGTCGGCGGGGATCGCGGCTCGCCGGCCGGCGCCCGGCATCGTTGCAGCGGAACGATCCGGAACGGGCTCCCTCGGCGCCGTGGTCGTCTGACGTATCCTCCGCGCGTGCCACGCCTCCCCACGCTCGTGCGAACGACGACGATCGCGATCCTCACGGCGTTCGTGATCGCGGCCCCCGCGATCGCGGCGCCGCCCGGATGGGTCCAGGACATCAACGACGCGGTCGACGGGCACGACGTGTCCGTCGCGATCGCCGTCCACGGCGATTGGCTCTACCGGCACGGAGCATGGAAGCAGCGAACGCCCGCCTCGAACCAGAAGCTGCTGCTCTCGATGGCCCTGCTGCACCGCACCTCCCTCGAGACGCGCGTGCGGACCAAGGTCTTCGCGAAGGGGACGACCACGAACGGCGTGCTCCGCGGCGACCTGTGGATCGTGGGGCACGGGGACCCTGAGGTCGACCGGGCGACGATGACCGCGCTCGCCCGTGCGATCGACGCATCCGGGATCGAGCGGGTGCGCGGACGGGTGATGGGTGCGACGGTCGGCTTCCTCCGCGACTGGTGGGCGCCCGGGTGGCAGGACTACTTCCCACGCGACTACATCGCGCTCCCCACGGCGCTCACGTTCGAAGGCAACGCGGACGGGCGCGGGGTCCACATCCGCGACCCCGAGCGGCGAGCGGCGCGCTCGCTCACGAACAAGCTCAGAGCCCGCGGCGTCCCCGTGACGAAGGATGCCGGTGCGGGCATCCCCCCCGCCGGGCTCCGTCGCGTGGTGACACGGCGGTCGGAATCCTTCGGGGTCCTGCTCCGTCACATGAACCGGCGCTCACGGAACTTCCACGCGGAGGTGCTCGGGAAGTGGCTCGGCGGGCTGGTGAGGGGCGGCGCCGGGTCGATCGCGAAAGGTGCGAGAGCGATCGAGATCTTCGCGGGCGCGCGGGGCGTGACGGTCGTCGCCAACGACTCGTCCGGCCTGTCGTACGGGAACCGGATCCGTCCGCAGGACCTCGTGTCGCTGTTGCGCTTCGCGAGGGGCAGGCCGTGGGGCACGAAGTTCCGGTCCTCACTCCCCACGGGGGACCAGGGCACGCTCGAGGATCGACTGGCCGGGGTGAAGGTGCGGGCGAAGACCGGCACCCTGATCGCGATCTCGACCCTCTCCGGCTGGGTGTGGCTGGACGAGGAAGGCACCTGGGCGGAGTTCTCCATCATGTCCCGGGGCCTGTCGAAGTCCGCCGCGGTCGCGATCGAGGACCGCATCGTGCGGATCGCCGCGAATCGCGCATCGCTCGGATGAGCGAGCCCTTCCGGTCGGGCCGCCGAGGGTGCATGCTCGGCCCCTCGTGACCGGACCCGATATCGACGCGCTCGTCCGAGCGACCCCGTCGTCCCGCGACCGATCGATGGACTTCCTGCGGGCTGCGTCGATCACCGCGGTCGTGTTCGGCCACTGGTTCATCTCGATCAACCACTGGGAGGGCGGCGTGATCCGCTCCACGAGCGCGATCGGCGTCACCTCCGGCCTGTGGTTGTTCACGTGGGCGTTCCAGGTGATGCCGGTCTTCTTCTTCGTCGGCGGGTTCGCGAACCTCGTGGCGTACGACTCCGCCCGCCGCAAGGGACACTCCACCTGGGCGTTCATCCGCGGGCGGCTCGAGCGTTTGCTGCGCCCCTCGATCGTGTTCCTCGGCCTGTGGGCGGTCGTGCAGATCGTCCTCCACGTCGCCGACATCGGCGCTCCGACCGGGCCGAGGCTCTGGGGTGACACGACGCTCCTCCGCGGGATGAGGCCGCCGGGCGCCACGATCCCGTTCGGTCCCCTGTGGTTCCTGGGGGTCTACCTGGTGGTCGTGGTGATCGCTCCGCTCACGATCCGGCTGCACTGGCGCTTCGGTCTGTGGGTCCCCCTCGCGATGGCGATCGGCGCGGTGGTGGTCGACCTGGTGGCGTTCTCCAGCGGCGAGTGGGAGTGGCGATGGCTGAACGTCGCGTTCGTGCTGCTCTTCCCCCATCAGCTCGGGCATGCCTACGCGGACGGGACCCTGGCCCGGTGGCCTCGCCGGCGGTACTGGGTGATGGTCGTCGGCGGCCTCGCAGGGCTGGTCGCGCTGACCACGCCATGGCTCTTCCGGCTGCTGGGGGACGCGCGGTTCGAGTGGTTCCCCGGGATCGGCTACTACCCCAAGAGCCTGCTGGGGACGGACGTCGAGAAGGTGTCGAACGCCTACCCGCCCACCGTCTGCTTCCTGCTGGGCGGTGTGTGGACCCTCGGCGCCGTGCTGCTCCTCAAGCCGAGGCTCGACCGTTGGCTGCAGCGCGAGCGGCCGTGGCGATTCACGATCGTCGTGAACGCACGGATCATGACGCTGTTCCTCTGGCACATGACGGCGTTCCTGCTGGCCCTCCTGCTGCTCTGGCCGCTGGGATTCGGGCAGGAGCAGGACTCCACGCTCCGCTGGTGGCTCGAACGACCCCTCTGGTTCGTGGCGCCGGGGCTGATCCTGCTGGGACTGATCGCGATCTTCGGCCGCTTCGAGCACGGACGCACCCCCCGGTAGTCGCGGCGACCGGTGGCTGATGCGGCGTTGATAGCATCGCCCGGTGGAGCTGTCCGAGCTCGCCACCGGCACCGGTTCACGCATCCTCCTCGTCGTGATCGACGGTCTCGGCGGCATGGCGGACGACGCGCACGGGACCGAGCTGGAGGAGGCGGCGACCCCCCACCTCGACCGGCTCGCGGCGGAAGGCGTGACGGGCCTCCTCGAGCCGGTGGGGCCGGGGATCACGCCGGGCTCCGGCCCGGGGCATCTCGCGCTCTTCGGCTACGACCCGCTCCAGTTCGTGCTCGGGCGGGGGGCGCTCGGTGCCGCCGGCCTCGGCATACCCCTGCACCATGGCGACGTGGCCGCCAGAGGGAACCTCTGCACCCTTGATGCCGACGGCACCATCGTCGACCGGCGCGCAGGCCGGATCTCCGACGAGGAAGGGCGCCGGGTGGTCTCACGCCTCAACGAAGAGGTCGAAGGGGCGGAGTTCCATCACGAGAAGGGCCATCGGGTCCTCGTGGTCTTCCGTGGGGACGATCTCGACCCTCGGATCGCGGATACGGATCCCCAGCGGACGGGCGTCTCGGCCCTCGAGCCGCGGGCACTCGACCCGGGGGCCGCAACGACCGCGGCGCTCGTGGCGGCCACACTCACCGACGTCCGACGCGTGCTGGCCGATGAGCCCGCGGCGAACGGCCTCGTCCTGCGCGGGTTCGACACGCAGCGCGCGCTGCCCTCGTTCCGCGAACGGACCGGGATGCGAGCCGCCGCCGTGGCCGTCTACCCGATGTACCGCGGCATCGCCGCCCTGCTCGGCTTCGACGTCCTCGGGCCGCCCGCGGACGTGACGGAGCAGGTGCGTCTGCTGGAGAAGCACCGGGAGGAGGCGGACCTGTTCTTCGTCCACGTGAAGGAGGCGGACGCGGCCGGCGAGGACGGAGATCGTCCCGCGAAGGTCGCCGCGATCGAGCGCGTGGACGATGCGATCACGGACCTGGTCGCGGCCGCGGAGCCGGGCGTCGTGGCGGTGACCGGGGATCACGCCACGCCGTCGCAGATGGCCGCGCACTCGTGGCACCCCGTGCCGGTGCTGGTGCACGGTCCTCGGTGCGGACGGGACGAGACCGAACGCTTCGGCGAGCGATGGTGTCGGGCCGGCGGCCTCGGCATCCGGCCGTCGACGGAGCTCCTGCCGATCCTGATGGCGAACGCGGGGCACCTGACGAAGTACGGCGCCTGACGATGTGCTTCGACACCGACGCGCTTCCGCCCGACCCGGCGCGGACGGGGATGCTCGACACGTCGGAACGGTCGACCCTGACGGCGGACGACGGCAACCGCTTCGCGGCGACGATCGCGCGGACCCGCGAGCCGGCGTCGGCGGGCATCGCGATCATCCCGGACGTGCGCGGCCTCCACCGCTACTACGAGCGGCTGGCCGAGCACCTCGCCGACGCCGGCATCCATGCCGTCGCGATCGATCCCTACGGGCGGTCGGCCGGCGCCGAGCACCGGGAGGACGGGTTCGACTACAGCGAGCACCGAGCGGCCACACGCGACGAGGGCTTCCGAGCGGATGTGCGCGCGGCCGCCGAAGCCCTCCGGGGCATGGGCGCCAGCGCGGTCGTCTCGATGGGGTTCTGCATCGGCGGCCGCGCCTCGCTCCTGCAGGCCTCGCAGGAGAGCGTCGACGGCGTGATCGCGTTCTACGGACCGCCCACCAAGCGCGAGGGTGACCAGCCGTCTGCCCTCGACGAGGCCCGCGGGGGTCGCGTCCGAGCGCCCGTCCTGGGCCTGTACGGCGGCGCGGACCGCGGGATCCCGCAGGAGGATCTCGATGCCTACGACCAGGCCCTCGAGGCCAGCGGGATCGAGCACCGGATCGTCGTCTACCCGGGTGCGCCGCACTCCTTCTTCGACCGGACGATGACCGAACATGCCGAGGCGTGCCGCGATGCCTGGGCCCGGGTGCTCGGGTTCGTCGACAGCATCGCTCGCTGAGACAGCAGCCTGTTCGCATTGCGCCGCAAGACCCGCGCCCAGCCTCGTTGACTTGCGGAGCCGTTCCGCCCGCGGGTAGCCTGCGAGGAGTTCGGCACGCACGCCGAGAGAGGGGTTGGGACTCGTGGACATCGATCGGATCCTCCGTCAGCAGATCGCCAACGAAGCGAGCAGCAGCGGAAGGATCAGCCGACGCGACCTCCTCAAGCGGAGCGGGCTGCTCGCGGGCGCCGCGTTCGGGATGCCGGCGATCCTGGCTGCGTGCGCTCCCGACGCCCCGACCGAGCCGGCCGGCAACGCGAGCCCCACGCCGATCGACACCTCGAACATCGCGGGAGCGACGATCAAGGTCGGCACCTACGGGGGGTTCTTCGAGGAGAACTTCCGGAAGATGTACCCGGCGTTCACTGAGGAGTTCGACGTTGAGGTCGAGTCGGTCTCGGAGCCCACGTCGGAGGTGTGGGTCACGCAGCTCCAGCAGGCGATCGCCGCCGGGGGTGCGCCGCCGGCGGACGTGTCGATGCTGTCGGGCGTCGGGCTCCAGCGGGCGATCAACGGCGAGATCCTCGCCACGTACCAGCCGAGCGACATCCCGGAGTCCGTGCACCTCGCCGAGGGGTACATCCGCACCACCGAGGGCGACAGCGTGATCGGCGTGGGAGGGCTCTCGTGGTACATCACGCTGGTCTCCAACACCGATCGCGTGAAGGAGAGCCCCGACACGTGGACGGCCTTCTGGGACCCGGAGTGGGAGAACGAGCTCGCGCTCCTGCGGAACGCCGCGAACTCGTTCCTCCTCGAGATCACGGCGACCTGCTTCTTCGACGGGTACGAGGTCCTCGAGACGCAGGACGGCATCCTCGAGGTGATGCACAAGCTCCAGGAGGTCAAGCCGAACGTCAAGCTCTGGTTCCGGGACGAGGCACAGGCGCAGCCGGCCTACAACGAGGGCGAGGTGTCGCTCGGGCAGTTCTACCACGACATCACGCTGTTCGCGGCCTCCGAGGCAGGCGGCGGCGCGCCGCTCCGGAGCGTGTTCCCGACCGAGGGAGCGATCATCGACACCGGCTACTGGTCGATCTCGAAGACAACCGAGGAGCTGGGCGCGTGTGTCGCCTTCATCGACTACATGTGCCGACCCGACGTCCAACAGGAGCTCGCGCTCACCCTCGGAACGATCCCGTCAACGAAGCGGGACACCATGACGATGACCGACGAGGAATACGAGGCGGTCGCCGGGCCCGGCCCCGAGGTGGCCCTGCAGCCGAAGTACGAGATGTACAACGAGCTGGAGGACTGGATCGATCAGAACTGGACCGAGCTGATCCTCTCCTAGCGCGGAGATCAGGGTGACTCCATGAGCAGGCGCGCCATGGACGCGCGCGGAGGCCTCCGGCTCGAGGGGCTGGTCAAGCGGTTCGGCGACGTCACCGCGGTGGCGGGGGTGGATCTCGAGCTGCCACCCGGCAAGCTGATCTCGTTCCTCGGTCCGTCCGGGTGCGGCAAGACCACGATGCTGCGGATGATCGCCGGGCTCGAGCGCCCGACCGAGGGCCGCGTCTTCCTCGACGACGAGGACATCACCGACCGGCCCGCCTACACCCGCGACATCGGGATGGTCTTCCAGAGCCTGGCCCTCTTCCCGCATCTGAACGTGGCCGGCAACATCGGCTACGGGCTCCGGATCAGGGGGACGGAGAAGGACCGCATCGCCTCGAGGGTGCGGGAGCTCCTCGGCCTCGTCTCGCTCGAGGGCATGGGCGACCGCCGGATCCAGCAGCTCTCGGGCGGCCAGCGTCAGCGCGTGGCGACCGCTCGTGCTCTGGCGCTGGAGCCCCGCCTCTTCCTCCTGGACGAGCCGTTGTCGGCGCTCGATGCGAACCTCCGGGAGCAGCTGCAGGTGGAGCTGCGACTGCTCCAGCAGCAGCTCGGGATCACGACGATCATCGTGACCCACGACCAGCGCGAAGCGATGACCATGTCTGACCTCGTCGTCGTGATGAACGCGGGGCGGATCGAGCAGGTCGGACCCCCGCTCGAGGTGTACCGGCGCCCTGGGTCGCCGTTCGTGGCCGGGTTCATCGGCCGCACCAACCTGCTGGTGGGCGAGGCATCCGGCGACGGCTCCGT
>JBOGVC010000230.1:0-22776 GCA_050695275.1 Actinomycetota bacterium
GGGCTCAGCGGCTCGAGGGTCACCCCTTCACCGACCCGGCTGTCAAGCCTCGCACGAAGTAGCGCTGCAGCGTGAAGAACACGATCAGCGGCAGCACCATCGAGATGAAGGCTGCCGACGTGAGCAGGTTCCAGTTCTCACCGCGCGAACCGACGAGGTTCGCCAGCGCGATCGTGACGACGCGGTTGTCGGGCGTCCCGCCCAGGAACACGTAGGCGACGAGCAGGTCGTTCCACACCCAGAGGAACTGGAAGATCGCGAACGCCGCGAGCGCCGGCACCGAGAGCGGGATGATCAGGCGCCAGAAGATCGTGAAGTGGTCGGCGCCGTCCATCTTGGCCGACTCGATGATCGAAGAGGGCAGCGAACCGATGTAGTTCCGGAGGAGGTAGACGGCGAGCGGCAGGCCGAAGCCGGTGTGCGCCAGCCACACCCCCAGGAACGTGCCGACCAGGTCGAGGTCCGGGAAGATGATGTACCTCCCGATCACCCCTCCGTTGTTGTAGAGACGGAGGATCGGGATCAGCGCCATCTGGAGCGGGACCACCAGCAGCGCCACGACCCCCACGAACATCACGTATCGGCCGCGGAACTCCATCCACGAGAAGGCATAGGCGGCGAAGGCGGCGATCGCGATCGGGATCACCGTGGCCGGGACCGCGACCGCGAGGCTGTTCAAGAACGCGTTCCCCAAGCCGCCGGCGTCCAGGGCGAGCCGGTAATTCTCGAGGGTCCACTCGGCCGTCCGGAAGGGGTGCGCGAGCGCGGTCCACCAGCCGGTCGAATCCACGAGCGCTTCCGGACGGAACGAGGTGAGCAGCACGCCGAGCGTCGGGATGATCCAGATGATCACGACCGCGAGCACAGCGATCCGGACGAACCAGCCGCCACCCCGCGGCTCGAGGCTCTCCCCGCGGACGGGGGTCGGGCGGGTCGCCGGAGGTACCGTCGTGGCGCTCACCGGATCGCCTCCTCTTCGCGGAACCGCCGGATGTTCACGATCATCACCGGGACGATCGCGATGAACAGGATCACGGCGATCGCGGCCCCTCGCCCGTCGTTGTTGTTGATGAAGAACCAGTCGATCATCCGTTCGGCGATCACCTCCGTACCCCTGGTCTCGGGGCTCCCCATCACGAAGACGATGTCGAAGACCTTCATCGCGTTGATCACCATGTACGTGGTGACCACGGCGATCGTCGGCAGGATGCTGGGCACCACGATCCGCCGGAAGACCTGGAGCTCCGAGGCGCCATCGATCCGGGCGGCCTCGAGGATCTCATCGGGGATCGATTTGATCGCCGCGGACAGCACGACCATCGCGAACCCGGTCTGCATCCACACCATGATCACCATCAGCATGAGGTTGTTCCACGGCTCGATGTCGAGCCACCGGACCGGCTCCTGTCCGAGCCCGAGCATGATGCCGTTCAACAGGCCGATGTTCGAGCCGAACCCTTGGGGTCGGAAGTTGTAGATCAACCTCCACGTGATCGACGCGCCGGCGAACGAGATCGCCATCGGGAGGAAGATCATCGACTTCGCGATCGCTTCGCCGCGCCGAAGGCGGTCGGCGAGCGTCGCGAACGCGAGCCCGATCGTCACGCCCAGCAGCGGCACGATGACGATCCATCCGAACGTGTTGCGGATCGCCCGCAGCATGCTCTCGTCCGTGAAGACGAACCTGAAGTTGTCCAGCCCGACGAACGACTCACCCTGGGCGTCCTTGAAGCTCACCAGGATCGTGTTCAGCACCGGGTAGATCAGGAACACGGCGAGGATCACGAGCGCCGGCCCGACGAAGATGTAGGGGCGCACGCCTTCCCGATAGCGCACGGGGAGGAAGTCCACGACGCGGTTCATCCCCCAGTACAGGAAGAACACCCCGCCGACGCCCACCACGATCGCCACGCCGACCACGACCAGGCGGTTCGCGTCCGCGTCGCGGAGGAAGTCGAACGTCGCCCAGAGGATGAAGAAGCCGACGATCGGGATCGCGAACGCGCCGATCAGCCGCAGGATCGAGACCAGGACCGCTTGAGGCCCGGTGTTCCGTCCGTCGACCGTCGAGGATGCACCGTCGGTCGACATCGCTACGTGGGCGTCCCCTCGCGACCGGGAGGGAGGAGCAGGCCCTCCGGGCCTGCTCCTCCCGCCATCGTCAGTCCCATCGTCCGAGCTACTCGGCGGGCCAGCTCGCGTCGATGTTCTCGAGGTGGGTCTGGAGCGAGTCCGGACCGTCCTCCATGTAGCCCATCATCTCGGTCCAGAACGACCCCGAGCCGACCTGGGGCGGCATCTGGTCGGAGGCGTCGAAGCCGGCCGCCCCCTCGCCTCCGAGGGCCGCGGTGAGGACCTCGGACGCATCGGCCAGGATCGGGTTCGAGTAGCAGTCCGGTCCGACGTTGATGTTCGGGGAGATCCGGGAGCTCCCGGGCTCGGTCCCCATCGCGCACTGGACCTCTTCGCCCATGAACGCCTCGAGGAACTCCACGACCTCCGGCCGGTTGGAGAACACCACGGCCAGCTCGCCGGCGAACAGCGTCGGCTGCTGGCTCTCGCCCGGGAAGGGGAACCAGTCGTAATCGACCCCCGCCTCGGCGTCGCCGAAGAACGCGGTGATGAAGCTGGCCTGCCGGTGCATGAAGCAGCCCGGCGGGTCCTCGAACATCGGCGCGGGGGCGTCGGCGAACGCGGTCGCCGGCGTGTTCTCCGCACCACCGAGCACGTACTCGTCGGTGAACATCGCTTCGCCGAAGAGCTCACCCGCGTGCACGACCGCCGGATCGGTGAACGCGATCTCGTGGTTGATCCACTGGGTGTAGGTCTCCGTTCCGGCGCTGCCGAGCATGATGTCTTCCATCCAGTCCGTGGCAGGCCATCCGGTGTCGCCACCGGACTCGAAGCCGACGCACCACGGAGTGTTCCCGTCCGCGACCATCTGGTCGGACAACGCGATCAGGTCCTCCCACGTCTCCGGGACGGTGTACCCGGCAGCCTCGAAGTCGTCCTTCGCGTACCAGACCATGCTCTTCAGGTTGATGTTGGTCGGGATCCCGTAGTGCTCGCCATCGAGCTCGCCGAGGGACAGGAAGTACTCCCCGAACGTCTCCTCGAGCTGCGCCATGTCGAAGCCGAGATCCTCGAGCGACACCGCGTTCCCGCTGGCGGCCTGCTCCTGGACGGCGCCGGGCTGCGGGACGAGCACGACGTCGAGCGTGCCGCCCGCAGCGCGGATCTGGATCTGCTGGGCCACGTCGTCGACCTGCTCGAACTCGACCTCGTAATCGCCCTGGATCAGACGGTCGGAGATCCCTTGGAGCACCTCGTTCTCTTCGGGCTCCAGGGCGTTCATGACGTTGACGGTGCCGGTGTTCTCCTCCTGGCCGCCTCCGTCTCCGTCGCCTCCCCCTTCGTCGGTGGTGCACCCCGCGGCGATCAGGGCGATCACCGCAGGAATCGCCAGCATCCGGAGCCGTCGCATCCGCTCTCCTCTCCTCGTAGGCATCGATGCCTCGGTCGTCATGTCGTTGTACGGGTTTCCGTGGTGGCCGGCTCTCCGTCGTAGATCCCCTGCCCGTCCTCGGGATCGAAGAAGTGCAGCCTGCTCGTGTCCACGACGAGCTCGATCTCCTTGCCCTGCTGCGCCTGCGTCCTCGGGTTCAGGCGGGCGAGGAAGATCCACTCGCCCTGATCACCGGCGCGCTCCACCGCGTCCAAGACCTCGGCGCCGACGTCGTGCGCGAGCTCCTTGGTGTCCTCGGTGATCACCGGTCGTGCCCGGACGCCGAAGTGGACCAGCACATCGGCGCCGAGTGCCTCGCGCAGGATCACCCCGGAACGGATCCGGCGGTTCCGTGGCGCGTCCGAGATGAGCGACGCGTCCTCCATGTCCTCCGGACGGATCCCGATGACGACGGGCTTGCCCTCGAACGCCTTCAGGGCCGGTCGAGCGGCGAACACCTCGTCGGGGATCTCCAGCGAGAAGCCACCGAACCGCACGGCCGCCGTTCCGTTCTCACGCGTCAGGTCGGCTTCCACCATGTTCATCGCGGGCGAGCCGATGAAGCCGGCGACGAACAGGTTCTCGGGGTGGTCGTAGAGGAACTGCGGGGAGTCGACCTGCTGGAGCACGCCCTTGCGGATCACCGCGACGCGATCGCCCATCGTCATCGCCTCCACCTGGTCGTGCGTGACGTAGAGGGTCGTGACGTTCAAGTCGTGCTGGATCCGAGCGATCTCGGAGCGCATCTGCACCCGGAGCTTCGCGTCCAGGTTCGACAGCGGCTCATCCATCAGGAACGCCTTGGGCTCGCGGACGATCGCGCGTCCCATGGCCACACGCTGCCTCTGGCCGCCGGAGAGCGCCTTCGGCTTGCGATCCAGGAAGTCGTCGAGCCCGAGGATCTTCGCGGCCTCCCGTACCCGCCGGTCGATCTCCTCCTTGGAGAGCTTCCGCAGCTTGAGGCCGAAGGCCATGTTGTCGTAGACGGTCATGTGCGGATAGAGCGCGTAGTTCTGGAACACCATCGCGATGTCCCGCTCCTTCGGCGGGACGGTGTTCACCACGCGTTCGTCGATCGAGATCGTGCCGTCGGTGATGGACTCGAGCCCCGCGACCATCCGCAGCGCCGTCGTCTTGCCGCACCCCGAGGGGCCGACGAGGACGATGAACTCGCCGTCCTGGATCTGGAGGTTCAGGTCCGAAACGGCGCTGGGCCCGTCGGTGCCGTACACCTTGGAGACATGGTCCAGAACGATCTCCGCCATAGCGCCCTCCTGTGGACCTGGGGCACCCATTCAACCTCAGGAGGCGGGGTGTCGTCGAACCGCGCCTGGCTGGGTGGGCATCGAGGACACCGCCGGCGGCCTCCTCCTGCGTAGCATTGGCGCCATGACCACCTCGGATGCCGCTCCTTCGGTCCCGGGCTCCGTGGACGAGCTGCAGGCCCAGCTCGGCGCCCACGCGTACCTGGCGGATCGTGGGCTCGCCACGGCGATCCACCTCGCCCTCTCGTTGGACAAGCCGCTGCTGCTCGAGGGGGAGGCCGGTGTCGGGAAGACCGAGGTGGCCAAGGTGCTCGCCGAGCTCCTCGGACGCCGGCTGATCCGGCTGCAGTGCTACGAGGGGATCGACGCGTCCCAGGCGCTCTACGAGTGGAACTACGCTCGGCAGCTGCTCGCGGTCCGCGCGCTCGACGCATCGGAGGCCGAGCGGCACGTCGAGGATCTCTTCGGCCCCGAGTTCCTCGTGGAGCGGCCGCTGCTCGCCGCGATCCGCGCGGGCTCGGAGGCGGTGTTGCTCGTGGACGAGCTCGACCGCGCGGACGAAGAGTTCGAGGCGTTCCTGCTCGAGATCCTCTCGGAGTTCGCGGTCACGATCCCCGAGGTGGGGAAGGTCGCCGCGGGATCGCCACCGGCGGTCGTGGTGACGTCGAACCGCACACGCGAGCTGCACGACGCGTTGAAGCGGCGATGCCTGTACCACTGGATCGACCACCCGGGGTTGGATCGCGAGATCGAGATCGTCCGCGCCCGCGCCCCGCACGTGGGGGAGGCCCTCGCCCGCGACGTGGCCGAGGCGGTGGCTCGGCTGCGGTCGCTCGATCTCGCGAAGCTTCCCGGCGTTGCCGAGACGATCGATTGGGCGAACGCGCTGGCGTTCCTCGGGGCGGAGCGGCTCACCCCCGAGACGGCCCGCGACACGCTCGGCGCCGTCGTGAAGGATCACGAAGACCAGGAACTGGTCGCGCCGCGGCTCGCCGAGGTCGTCGGCGACCGCGATGGCTGAGCGGGTTCCCGCCGGGGTCGAGGCGCTCGCGTCGCTCGTCGCGTTCGGGCGGGAGCTGCGCGCCCGCGGTCTGCCGGTGGGCACCGGCCGGATCCTCACGTTCCTCCGGGCGGTGGTGGCGCTCGGTCTGACCGACCGCACCTCGCTCTACTGGGCCGGGCGGGTCTCGATGATCGGACGGCGGGACGACCTGCCCGCCTACGACGTGGCGTTCGAGGAGTGGTACCGGTCGATGCGACCTGAGGGCGAGCTGACGATCGAGCTGGATCTCCCGTCGCTCGCGCGACCGGGGCTCGACTGGGGCGACCAGCCTGAGGACCTGGAGGTCCGCGCCGGGACCACCGCGGCCGAGTGGCACGGTCTCGACGACGGCGAGGACGGGCCGGAGCCGGGCGAGGAGGCCGCGATCCGGATCGTCGCGAGCGCAGTGGAGGTCTTGCGATCGAAGTCCTTCGCGGAGCTGTCCGAGGCGGAGCGCGCGGAGGTCGGCGGACTGATCCGCGCGCTGGCAGTGGCCCTCCCCGAGCAGCGGATGCGTCGCACGCGGCCCTCCACGAAGGGCGCGAGGTTCGACGTCCGCCGGACGCTCCGTCGGTCGCTCCGGACGCGCGGGGAGCCGTTCGATCGGGCGTGGCGCGACCGTCGGGTCCGCGGTCGGCCGCTCGTCCTGATCCTCGATGTGAGCGGCTCGATGTCGCCCTACGCGCGGGCTCTCGTGCAGTTCGGCTATGCGGCGATGGCCGCCGGCCGGCGGGTCGAGGTGTTCTGCTTCGGGACGCGCCTCACGAGGGTCACGCGGACGCTCCGCACCAAGGATCCGGACCGGGCCCTCCGCGAGATCGGACGGACGGTGGCCGATTGGGAGGGCGGAACAAGGATCGGGGAGTCGCTCAAGTCACTGTTGGACGGATGGAGCCAGCGCGCGGCCCTCCGCGGCGCGGTCGTGGTGCTGTGCTCGGACGGATTGGAGCGAGGCGATCCGGAGCTCCTCCGCGCGCAGATGGCGCGCCTGGGACGGCTCGCGCACAAGGTCGTGTGGGTGAATCCGCTGAAGGGGTCGCCCCGGTACGAGCCGCTCGCGCGAGGGATGGCGGCTGCCCTTCCGTCGGTCGACGTGTTCCTCTCCGGCCACAACCTCGAGAGCCTGTCGGAGCTGTCGCGCGCCCTCGCCGGATGATCAGGCCCCTTGGGACCCTCGTCTCATCGCGTCTCCACGCCCTTGTAGTTGGCGACGCCGCGAAGCTCGTGCTCGATCTCGACGAGGTCGGCCTGGTCACGCATGACGACGTCGATCGGCTTGTACGCCGATGGGTGCTCGTCGAGTAGGGCCTGCGCGCTCGCGTGCTGCCAGGCGGCGGCCCCCATCACTTCGGCGAAGCTCTCGAGCGTGAGCTGCTTCCTCGCCTGACGCCGGGACATGCGGCGGCCGGCGCCGTGCGCGCACGATGAGTACGAATCCTCGTTCCCGAGACCGCGGATCACGTAGGAGCGCTGGCCCATCGCGCCGGGGATCAAGCCGCGGTCGCCCACGCGCGCGCGGATCGCACCCTTCCGCGTCACCCAGACCTCCCGACCGCCGTGCTCCTCTCGCTCGGTGAAGTTGTGATGGCAGTTCACCTCGTCCGCGGTGGCGACCGCACGACCGAGCACCGTCTCGAGGGCATGATGGGTGGAGCCGAGCATCAGCCGACGGTTCTCGCGCGCGAACGCCTGCGACCAGCGGAGGTCGCGGATGTACGCGTCGAACTCCGGCGTGCCCTCCTGCAGCCACGCGAGCTCGGGGTCCTCGAGCCGGGTCCCCAGTCCCTCGTGCAGCGTCCGAGCCGTCTCGGTGTGCATCGTCGCGAGCTTGTTCCCGCCGCCGCGCGAACCCGAGTGCAGGAGGATCCAGATCCGACGGTCCTCATCAGTGGCCAGCTCGATGAAGTGGTTGCCGGATCCGAGCGTCCCGAGCTGCGCGACGGCACGCTCCGGTTGCTCGAGCGTCGGCGGTGGTGGGTTCGAGGCGAACCACGCCAGCGCGGCATCCGAGGGCTCGGCGTACCAGTGGCCCAAGCCCGCGGGGACCGTGGCCTCCATCGCGGAGATCCAGCCGTCCAGGCTTTCCGGGAGGCCGTCCTCCGTCAGGTCGATGCGGCGAGCGGCCATCCCGCAGCCGATGTCGACGCCGACGGCGGACGGGATCACGGCGCTGGCCGTCGGGATCACCGAACCGATCGTGGCTCCCTTGCCCAGGTGGGCATCGGGCATGAGGGCCAGATGCCCGGCGAGGATCGGGAGCCGGGCGGTCGTCTCCGCCTGGGCGCGCGTGAGCTCGTCGAGCTCGCTCGCCCACGACAGCACGTTCGGTGCGATCTCCTCGGGCATGATCGAACCGTAGCGGATGGCCGGTTTCGTACCCTGTCCGCGATGGCTGCCGACGACGACCTGATCCGGGCCTACGACGAGGAGCTCGGTCCCGAGCCGATCCCTCGATCGAATCGGGGGTTCTGGGTCGTCGCCGGGACGATGCTGGTGGGCGGCGTGTTCCTGATCGTCGAGATCTTCGCGAACCGGCCGCTGGCCAACTCGATCGGGCACGCCCAGGACTCGCTGCGCCGAGCCCAGGCGGCAGCGGAGATCGTCGCCAACCGCACCGCGTCGTTCGAGGGAGCCGACCCCGTATCGCTCGAGGACGACGTCCCGGGTCTCTCGTTCCTCCCGGCGGACGAAGAGTCGTTCGGCCTCGACGTGGTGAGCGTGTCCGCGTCGGAGGACGCGTGGGCGGCCGCCGTCCAGACCCGGCCGGGCGCCTGCTTCTACATCCACCTGCGCGTCGGCGAGGATGCGCGCTACGGCGCCGGGACGGAGTGCACGGGGGAGGCCGCCCTCCTCGCGGAGGATCCCCGCTGGTGAACGTGGCGGCCTAGGTTGTCGCGGCGTCGATGAGCTCGATCGGGTGGACGACGTCGATCGGCGCTCCGATCTCGCGCACCCCCGCGAGGATCTGGATCGTGCAGCCGGGGTTGGCCGACGCCACCACGGCCGCACCGGTCGAGACGACCGCTTCGGCCTTCTCCCGCATCAGGCGCCCGGACATCTCCGGCTCCGTGACGTTGTAGATCCCTGCGGCACCGCAGCAGCGGTCGCCGTTCGGGATCTCCGCGAGCTCGAGGTTGCCGATCGCGCCGAGGAGCTCGCGCGGCTGGTGACGGATGCCCTGCGAGCGGAGCGCGTGACACGCGTCGTGGTAGGCGACGACGGTGCGCTCGGGCAGCGATCCTGCGTGGTCGCGGAGCCCCTCCTCATGGAGGAAGGCCATCACGTCGCGCACGGGGAGCTCTGCGCCGGCCACGAGATCGTCGTATCCGGCCATGTGCGCGCCGCACCCGGCCGCGTTCGCGACCACGTGGTCGACGTCGGTGAACGCGGCCATGTTCCTGCGCGCGAGCTTCCGGGCCGTCGCGAGGTGTCCGTTGTGCGCGGCGAGGGCGCCGCAGCAGGTCTGCTCGTCCGGGACGACGACACGCCAGCCGTTGCCCGCCAGGACCCGGATCGTCGCCACGTTCACGCGCCGGAACCAGAGGTCCTGGACGCATCCCGATAGGAGCGCGACCGTTCCGCGGGTCTCACCATCCGGTTCCGTGAGGCGGGGCAGACGTCCCCACGAGCGGCCGCCGTGTGGGACCAACGATCGGATGCGACGAGGGAGGAAGGGACGTGCGAAGGGGGCGAACGCGCCCGCGAGCCGGGTGAGTCGCCTCGACGGCAGGACGATATCGAGGCCGAGCCACCGGAGGAACCGCGCGCGGCGCGACCGATGGGGCTCGATCTGCGTCCTGGCGGCTTCCATCAGGCGGCCGAACGGCACGTGCGACGGACAGACGTCCTCGCACGCCCGGCACACGAGGCACAGATCCATGAACTCGGCGAACGTCTCGTCCGTCGACGCACGGCCTTCCTGCACCGCACGCATCGCCGCGATGCGGCCGCGCGGCGACGCCGACTCCTCTCCGGTCAAGCGGTACGTCGGGCAGTGCGGGAGACAGAGACCGCATGCGACGCAGGTGTTCAGATCCGTCTGCGTCGGCGCGTCACCGAGCGCCCAGCTCGTCTCCCGTCCCGGCTCGGGGCCGATGAACCGTGCGCCCTCGGGGAGGTCGGCGCCGAGCGGTTGCGTGTCCATGTGTCTCCATCATCTCGTCGCGACGGGGTCGATGTCGGGCACGTTCCGCTCGCGGTCGAACGCCAGCGCGACCGCAGGGTTCGGGCCGTCGATCTCCCGCGCCATGCGGTGTCCGTCGAAGATCGCTTCGGAGATCATCCTCGGCGTCACGCAGTCGCCGATCCGGTAGAGGGACTCGATGCCGGCCGCTTCCCACGCCGCCCGGTCGCCGGTGAGCTCCCGGTACAGCGCGTCGTCGGACACCTGCTGGGTGACGAGCACGGCGCCGTCGGTCTCCATCGACCAGGTTTCCTCGAACTCGTCCTCGCCCGACACCAGCCCCGGCTCGACAGCCAGGACGGTTACTCCGCGATGCATCGAGACGCCGACCTCGTGGAGCTGCTGACGGAGCATCGGGCCCTCGAGCGTGAGATCGGAGATCGGCGAAACGACGTCGAGCGACGTGACGAGGTGGACCTCGAGCCCCTCACCGGCGAGGAGCTCGGCGATGCCCGGTCCCACGAAGTAGCCCTCTGCGTCGTAGACGACGACTCGCCGCCCCGGCGGCCGTTTCCCGTCCATCACCTGCTCCGGCGTGAGGACATGGGGGAGCGTCGCCGAAGCGCCGTCGATCGGCTCGTGGGTCGAGGACTGGAGGCCTTCGCCCGACCAGCGTGAGCCGGTCGCTACGATCACGATCTGGGCGCCGTAGTCGCGGACGTCCTCGGCGGACAACGGGCGCCCGGTCACGACCTCCACGTTCCGGAGCTTCGAGAGCATCACCTTGCGATGGTCGACGATCCGTCCCCAGTCGCCCAGGGTGGGCAGCCGCCGCACCCAGCGCATCCGCCCCCCGATCTCGTCTGATGCCTCCACGAGGTGCACGGCCTCGAACCCGCGGCGTCCCAGCGTGACCGCGCACTCCATCCCTGCCGGGCCGGCGCCAACCACCAGGACGCCCTTCTCCGCGTTCGCTGCGACCGAGAACCGCTCCGGGTGCCAGCCGCGCCGGTGCTCCTCGCCCGCGGTGGCGTTCTGGATGCAGCCGAGGTGCCCGAACCCGTCCACCTTCATGATGCAGACGTTCGAGCCGGTGCACTCGCGGATCTCATCGGTGCGGCCCTCGGCGATCTTCTGCGGGAGGAACGGATCCGCGATCGACGGCCGCGCGGCGCCGATCAGGTCCCAGGCGCCGCTCCGCACGATCGACGCCATCCGATCGGGGCTCGTCAGGCGTCCCACCCCGACGATCGGCTTCGCCGTGGCCTGCCGGACCCCGCCGGTCCACTCGAGCTGGTAGCCCTCCTCGAAGTACCGGGACGTCCCGGAATCCTTGCTCCAGTACGCGATGGAGCCGACGTTCACGTCCCACAGGTCGACCAGGTCATCCGCCAGCTCGACGAACGACAGCCCCTCCTCCAGGTGGATCCCGGCGACGCCGAGCGCGTCGACCGCGATCCGCGTGACCACGGCGCAGTCCGTTCCGACCGCGCCGCGCACGGCCTCGAGCGTCTCCAGCCAGAATCGCGCGCGGTCCTTCAACGCGCCGCCGTAGGCGTCGGTGCGCTTGTTGTAGAACGGCGAGAGGAACTGCATCGGCAGGTACGAGTGCGCACCGTAGACGTAGACGATGTCGAACCCGCAGTCGCGCGCCCGGACGGCGGCCTGCGTCCATCCGTCCACCACGCGACGGATGTCGGCCGTCTCCATCTCCTTCGGCACGATGTGCGGCTCGAGGTCGGAGGCGAGCTGACTCGGTGCGATCGAGGGGAGGCGCGTCTGCGTGTTCGGCGCGTGGGCGCCCGTGTGATGGAGCTCCAGCCCGGCGAGCGCACCGTGTGAGTGCGCAGCGTCCGTCATCAGGCGGAGCGCCCGCATGTCGTCCTCGTCCCAGAAGCGCGCGGCGATCAACGGCGCCTCGTCGGAGTCCGGAGAGAACGGGGCGTACTCGGTGCTGACGGCCGCCCACCCGCCCTCGGCCTTGACGCCGCGATGCGCGGCCTGCGTCCAGGGCTTCTCGGTCCCGAAGCCGGAGCAGTGCGGCACCTGATAGAAGCGGTTCCGGAGCGTCTTCGGCCCGATCCGGACCGGTTCGAACAGGATCTCGTGGTTCGGATCCAACGGCTCTCCTCTTCCCGGGTGGTGTCCGCCGGACGGTAACAAGCGGACGCTCCTCCGCGCCGCGCCGGCGAACTCGGGTACGGTCGGCCGATGGCTCCCGTGATCGAGGTCGAAGGGCTCCGGAAGCGCTACCGGAGGGTGCGGAAACCGCCGACGGTCGCGCTCGACGGCCTCGACCTCGAGGTCCCCGAGGGCGGCGTGTTCGGCTTCCTCGGCCCGAACGGAGCCGGGAAGACCACGACGATCCGCTGCCTGCTCGGCCTCGTCTCGGCCTCGGCAGGTTCGATGCGGCTCCTCGGTACGGACGTCCCGACGGGACTGGCCGGCGTGATCCGCGGGATCGGCTCGATCGTCGAGGCACCGGCCCTGTTCCCGAGGTTCAGTGGCCGGCGGAACCTGGAGATCCTCGCGCGGATCGACGGCATCGCGAGCGGGGCCATCGATGCCGCCCTCGACCGCGTCGGGCTCACCGCCCGGGCGGGCGACATGGTGCGGACCTACTCGCTCGGCATGAAGCAACGGCTGGGGATCGCCGCCGCGCTGCTCAAGGACCCGGCGCTGCTGATCCTGGACGAGCCCGCTAACGGGCTGGACCCTGCCGGGATCGTCGAGGTCCGAGGGCTGCTGCGAGCCCTGGGTCGGGAAGGCCGCACGGTCTTCGTCTCCAGCCACATCCTCTCCGAGGTGCAGCAGATGGCGGATCGGGTCGCGATCGTGGCTCGGGGACGCCTGGTCGCCGCGGGGTCGGTGCACGAGGTGCTCTCCTCGGGCCGGTCGGCCGGCGTCGTCGTGCGGGTCGCCGACCTCGAGGGAGGCCGCCGCGCGCTCGACGAAGAAGGGATCACCGCCCGGATCGACGGGGACCTCCTCCGCGTGGCCATCCCACCCGCCGAGGGTGAGCGCGTCGCACGCGCCCTCGCGGACCGATCGCTCTTCCCGTCGCTCCTCCAGCCCGACGAAGGCAACCTCGAGCAGGCGTTCCTGGAGCTCACCGGCGGCGACCACGAGGTGGGCGTGTGATCCGTCTGATCGGCTCGGAGCTCCTGCGGTTCCGGTCGAGGCGACTCGTGGTGGTCCTGCTCGGTGGGTCCCTGCTCGGTGCGGGAGTCGGTGTCGTGATCGCGGCCTTCCAGTCCACTCCACCGACGGCGGAGGCGCTGGCGACCGCGCGTGCGCAGGCGCGCGAAGAGGTCGCAGCGTGCCTCACGCAGGACTGGGAGGGCATGTTCGAAGGCCCGATCGATCAGTTCTGCGAGGACAACTTCGGCGATCCGGCGCAGTACATGGGCTCCCACCTGAAGCTCGCCGACCTTCCCGACATCTTGGAAGGCATCTCCTCGATCACGAGCATCCTGGGGCTCGTCGTCGGCGCATCCGTGGTCGCGGTCTCGTGGCAGAGCGGCACGATCAGCACCATCCTCACCTGGGAGCCTCGGCGCCTCCGCTGGTTCGCGGCCCGGGTCCTCGTGATCGCTGCCGGCGTCCTCGCGATGACCCTCGTGATCGTGGTGTTCCTGTCCGCCGGGCTCGCCCTCGCCGCGATGACGCGTGGATCCACCCTCGGGACGGATGGCGCGTGGTGGTCCGACGTGCTGTCGACCTCGCTCCGGATCGGCGTGGCAGCTTCGATCTCCGCGGTGATCGGCGCGGCGGTGGCGGCGGTCGGCCGGCACACGGCGGCGGCACTCGGCGTGGTGTTCGTTTGGACGGCGGTGATCGAGGGCCTCATCCGTGGGTTCCGACCTCGATGGACGCCCTGGCTCCTCGGCGACAACATGGTCTCGTTCCTGAGCTGGCAGCGGGTGGAGGTCCAGTTCGCGTCGTTCGAGTCCTTCACGATCACCCCGGGTCGAGCGTTGCTCGTGATCGCGGGCTACACCGCGGTGACGCTCGCGCTCGGGTTCACGTTCATCCGCACCCGCGACGTGCAGTGACGCCGTAGCGTGGTGCCGTCCATCGAACGAGGAGGGACTGGATGGAGTTCCTGGTGGTGGCGAGGGATGGATCGGACGAAGACGCGCTCGAGCGACGGAAGCGGACGCGCCCGATCCATCTCGCGTCGATCGGGCCCCTCGTGGAGAGCGGGAACGTGCTGGTCGGCGGGGCGATCCTCGACTCGGCCGGCGAGATGATCGGGTCGATGCTCCTCGTCGACTTCCCCGACCGAGCGGGCGTGGATGCCTGGCTCGCCGCCGACCCGTACGTGACGGAGGGAGTCTGGCGCGAGGTCGAGGTGACTCCGTTCCGGACGGCCGTCGGCGCCTGGCAGCCGTAAGGCGGGATCGGACCCGTAAGCTCCGGACCGATGAGCGACAGGCACCTGCGGCGCTTCGGACGGACGAGCCAGGCCGACGAAGACCTCCTGACCTACGGCGGATACCTGAAGCTCCCGGAGCTCCTGTCGCTCCAACAGCTGTCGTCGGACCCGCCGGTTCACGACGAGTTGCTGTTCATCGTCGTGCATCAGGCGTACGAGCTCTGGTTCAAGCAGATCCTGTTCGAGTTGGAGTCCGTCCGCGATCGGCTCTTCGCCCGCGACACGGAGCGAGCCCGTCACTTCCTCATCCGCGTCCACGCGATCGAGCGGGTGCTGGTCGAGCACATCGAGGTCCTGGAGACGATGTCACCGCAGGACTTCCTGGCGTTCCGCGATCATCTCGCCCCCGCCTCGGGGTTCCAGTCGGCGCAGTTCCGCGAGCTCGAGTTCATCAGCGGACTGAAGGACGCTGCGTTCCTGCAGGATCTGGCCACCTCGCCCGAGGAACTGCGCCGGCTCGAGCGACGCCTCGACGAACCGACCCTCTGGGAGGGGTTCTGCTCGCTCCTCGAGTCGCACGGCCATCCCATGCCGGCCGACGATGAGGGACGGCGCTCCGAGTCGCTCGTGGCGATGGCGCGTGCGCAGGGTGAGCTGTTCGCCGTCTCGGAGGCTCTGCTCGACCACGACGAGAACGTGGCCCGGTGGCGCTCCCTGCACGTGCTGATGGTCGAGCGGGAGATCGGGGCGAAGCGAGGGACCGGCGGCTCGTCGGGCGTCGCGTACCTGCGGACCACCCTCGACAAGCGCTTCTTCCCCGAGCTCTGGGGGCTTCGCGGCAACCTGTGATCGGTCGCTCGCCCGGACCCCGACCGCGGTGTACCTTCGGAGGATGCGGCGAGACGTGAAGTGGGTCGGGTTCGTGCTTGCGTCAGCCCTGCTGTTCGGCGCGTGCACCCAGTCGCCGGACGACGGGGTGTCTCCGAGCCCGTCGGTCTCTGGCACACCCTCGCCGTCTCCGTCTCTCGAGCCGACCGGCGCGCGCCTCGCCGACGGCACGCCGCTTCCCGCCGGATGCACGAGTGCGGTCGTCGCGTCCCAGACCGTCGCGTTCGTCGCCGACGGCCGCGCGTGGGCGCTCGACCCCGAGACGAGCGAGCTGTCCTGCCTGTTCCCCGTCGACGATGCCGGTCCCTTCTCCTGGGGCCCGCAGGGCGATCGCGTCCTGCTCGGTGGGTTCGAGGTCCGAGGCGTGGGTGGCGACGCGCCCGATCTACCCGGGATCCCGACGGCCGTGGGCGCCTTCGACTGGGGCCACCCCATCGGTCTGGCCGTGGCGTTCGCGGACGGCAAGGGCAACCCGCGCAAGCGGTTCATCGATGACGGGCGCCTGATCAAGCTGGACCAGCTGCCGCCCGGCCGCTACCTGGAGGTCGCCTATCACCCCAGCGGCCTGGCGCTCTCGTTCGTGGTGGAGACCGATGAGGGCCAGGAGATCTGGCTGTCCACGAACGAGGGCGAGGATCCGGAACGACTGATCTTCTCCAAGACGGGAACGACGTTCACCTCGCTCGCCTTCTCGCCGAACGGCGAGACCCTCTGGTGGACCGCCCAGCACGCGGAAGGCTATCCCGAGCTCCATTTCATGCACCTCGACACCCGAACCGGATTCGGCACCGCCTGGCGGGGCACGGAGGGAACGGTCACCGACGGGCTGAGGCTCGCCCCGGCGGGACCGAGGTCAGCCGTGACGCAGGGTGCGGCGTGCGAGGAGCGCGAGGCGCTCATGCTGGACCGAGGGGAGACGACGATCGCGCTCCCCGACGAGGCTCGACCCACGGAGGCGCTGGGGTGGCTCGACCGGACGACGCTGCTCGTCTCGGCCGGCGGATGCGGAGAGACGATCGACCTCTACACGGTGGACGCCCGAGCGAAGGACGATCCTGCGCTGCTCGCCCTGGAGGTCGAGATCGCCGGCCCGCGCACGCAGGTGGTCGATCCGCCGGACGAGGTGCCCGCCCCCGACCCGGAGGTGGAGCCGCCGCCCGACGGCGTCGGGTGATAACGCCTTCGCGGGCGGCCGGTCGGTCGCCGGGATGGAAGGCGCAGCACCCCAGGTTCAGGTCGAGAGATCCTGCTCGGCGTCCTCGCGCGGCCACGCCGACGGTTCCGGATCGCTCAAGAAGCGGCCGAGCTCCTCGGCGTCGGAGCCGGTGAGGCTGATCGCCGCCACCGGGCGGTCGATGTGCCAGATCGAGATGCGAGCGTGATCCCCGGGAACGGTGATCGTTCCCTCCGGCGCGGAGAACTCGTGATCCTCCAGGTACCGACTGACCCGGAGGACGGGACCGGGCGGGTCACCGTCGCTGGTCTGGATCCCGAGGTAGAGCCGCGTGATCTTCCCACCGCCTGATCCCTGGTCGCCGGATGAGAGCGGCGACCCGCACGAGCCGCAGAACCGGTACCCCTCCGGCGCGTGGAAGCCGCAGCGCGGGCAGAACATCCATCCATCCTCGCCCCGGCGGCTGGTGAGGGCAAGCCCTGGGGGCGCAGCGGATTTGACGTCTGCCGGTCCGCGGGCGTAGACCGCCCAGAGGAAGCGAGAGAAGGGGGCCAGCGATGGCGACGGATCTGGCGGTGAGCGTGGCGGACCAACCCGGTGGGTTGGCGGACGTGGGCGAGGCTCTCGGCAACGCCGGGATCAACATCGAAGGACTGTGCGGCGTCGGTCTCGGCGATCGTGGGGTGATCCATCTCCTGGTCGAGGACGGGGCGGCGGCCCGCGCCGCGCTCGAGGGTGCCGGTCTCAAGGTCGAGAGCGAGGCCGAGGCGATCGTGAGCCCCATCCCGGGGGACGTGCGCACGCCGGGGACCCTGGGGACGATGGCGCGCGCGATCGCGGACGCGGGCGTCAACATGCGCGCCGTCTATCTCGCGACTGGCGATCGTGCCGTCGCCGTGACGGACGACAATGCGAAGGCCCTGGCGGCCCTCGGGATGTAGGCGATCCTTCCCCGCAACTGACCGAAGACGTTCGGACGTAGGAGGGATGAGCGGATGACGACGGACCTGACCGTCCTCCTGGACGATCGCGCCGGCCAGCTCGCGCACATGGGCGAGGCGCTCGGCGACGCGGGGGTCACGATCGAGGGGTTCAGCGGCACGACGAGCGAAGGCGTCGGGATCGTGCACGTGCTCGTCGAGAACGCGATGGTCGCGCAGAACGCCTTGATCCTGGCCGACATCAAGGTCGAGGGCGAGGCCGACGCGGTCGTGATCGACCTGACGGCCGAGGAGGCGGGCAGGCCGGGCACGCTGGGACGGGTCGCCGGCAAGGTCGCCGCGGCGGGGATCAACGTCTCGGTGGCCTACATGGCCACCCGTGACCGGGTCGCACTCGTCACCAACGACAACGAGCGGGTCCGGGAGGCGCTCCAGACCTAGCCGCCCGGGTCACCGCTCCCCAGGGCTTATCGCTCCGATGAGCGCTCGGCGCCCTCGAACCGCAGCAGCATCAGCGAGTGGGCGACCAGGTTCAGCGCCTCGCGTCGGATCACCCGGGTCTGACCGGGGTTCGCCGTCTGGAGGATCTCGTGCCAAACGCCGCCCCCCTCGAATCGGGGGAGGGTGACCTTCTTCGAGCGGGTCCCGCCGTTCAGCAGGAGGAGGACGGTGTCGCCGCGGATCCGTCGCCCGCGATCGTCTCGCTCGTCGGTGGCTCGTCCCGGGATCAGCATCCCGAGGACCCGGTTCTCCGGATCCGCCCAATCCTCGTCGGTCATCTCCTCCCCGTCGGTCCGCACCCACATCACGTCCTTCCGGCCACCGCCGTCGAACGTGCCGCTGAAGAACGAACGACGACGGAGCACCGGGTTCGATCGGAAGATCTGGAGGGCCGACCTCGTGAAGTGCAGCATCGCGTTGTCGCGGTGCTCCCAGTCGAACCAGCTGACCTCGTTGTCCTGGCCGTACGCGTTGTTGTTGCCGCGCTGCGTCCGCGAGATCTCGTCGCCGCCGAGGAGCATCCGGACACCCTGGGAGAAGATGAGCGTGGCGATCAGGTTCCGTTTCATCCGTTCGCGGAGCTTCACGACCTCCGGCTGGTCCGAGGGGCCCTCCACCCCCCAGTTGGCGGAGAAGTTCTCGTCTGACCCGTCCTCGTTGTCCTCGCCGTTCGCCTCGTTGTGCTTCGACTCGTAGGTGACCAGATCCTGGAGCGTGAAGCCATCGTGCGCCGTGACGAAGTTGACCGAGGCGTACGTGTTCCGGCCGCTCGCCTCGTAGAGGTCGCTCGATCCGGAGAGACGGAACGCGAGCTCCGGCAGCTGGCCGGGGTCGCCGCGCCAGAACCGACGCACGCAGTCTCGGTACTTCCCGTTCCACTCCGCCCATCCCACGGGGAAGTTGCCCACCTGGTAGCCGCCGGGACCGACGTCCCACGGCTCGGCGATCAGCTTCACCTGCGAGAGCACCGGGTCCTGCTGGATGATGTCGAAGAACGTTCCGAGGCGGTTCACCTCGTAGAGCTCGCGAGCGAGCACCGGCGCCAGATCGAAGCGGAACCCGTCGACGTGCATCTCCAACACCCAGTGGCGGAGGCTGTCCATGATCAGCTGGATCGCGCGGGGATGGAGCATGTTGAGGCTGTTGCCCGTCCCCGAGAAGTCGATGTAGTAGCGCTGGTCGTCGGGCGAGAGCCGGTAGAACGCCTTGTTGTCGATGCCGCGGAGGGACAGGGTGGGGCCGAGGTGGTTCCCCTCGGCGGTGTGGTTGTAGACGACGTCGAGGATCACCTCGATGCCGGCCCGGTGCAGCGTCTTGACCATCGACTTGAACTCGTAGACCTGCTGCCCGACGGAGCGGGTGGCGTACGCGTGGTGCGGGGCGAAGAATCCGATCGAGTTGTACCCCCAGTAGTTCGCGAGGCCACGCTCCACGAGGTGCCGGTCGTCGACGAACTGGTGCACCGGGAGGAGCTCGACCGCGGTCACGCCGAGCGACAGGAGGTGCTCCACCACGGGGTCGTGCGCGAGCGCGAGGTAGGTGCCCCGGATCTCCGGCGGGATCGAGGGATGGGTCTTCGTCATGCCCCGCACGTGCGTCTCGTAGACCACCGTCCGGTTCCAGGGCGTCTCCGGCCGCCGGTCCTCCCCCCACGTGAACGCCGAGTCGATCACCACGCATTTCGGCATCGAGCCGGCGCTGTCGCGCGCGTCGAACGAGAGATCCTCGTCCCCGTGGCCGATCTCGTAGCCGTAGACCGCGTCGTGCCACCGAACGGGTCCGCTGACCGCCCTCGCGTAGGGATCGAGGAGGAGCTTGTTCGGATTGAACCGGTGGCCTTCGCGCGGCTCGTACGGTCCGTGGACGCGGTAGCCGTACAGGCGTCCCGGGCGCACGTCCGGCAGGTAGGCGTGCCACAGCAGGTCCGTGCGGTTCGTGAGCGGGATCCGCTCGGCTTCCACCGCGTCATCGGGCCGCTCGTACAGGCAGAGGTCGACGCCGGTCGCGTGCTCGGAGAACAGCGAGAAGTTGACCCCCTCCCCGTCCCACGTGGCGCCCTGGGGGTAGGGCGAGCCCGGCCAGACCCGGATCGTCACGAGGCCTGAAACCCCTCACCCTGGTCGGTTACCGGCCGGAAGGAGGTGACCGGCCGGGAGAAGGTGACCGGCCGGAAGAAGAGGCATGCCAGCGGCGGGAGCACGATCCGCGCGCTGTGGGGTCGGTCGTGCCAGGGAGTGGGCTCCGCCTCCACGCGGCCGAGGTTCCCCGCGCCCGAACCGCCGTAGACCTCAGCGTCGCTGTTGAGCGCCTCGCTCCAGGGACCTCCCTCGGGCAGGCCGATCCGGAATCGCTCGTGCAGCATCGGCGTGAGGTTGATCGCCACGACCACGAGGTCGTGTGCGCCTCCGCCGCGCCGGAGGAAGCAGAGCGTGCCTCCCTCGGCATCCGCGGCGTCGATCCACTCGAAGCCGAGGGGATCCACGTCGAGCGCATGCAGCGCGCGTTCCGACCGATGCAGCGCGTTCAGGTCGCGTACCCAGCGAACGATGCCCTCGTGCGCGGGATCGTCGCGCAGGTGCCACGAGACGCTCGCGTCGTGGTCCCACTCGGCCGGCTGGCCGAGCTCGCCGCCCATGAACAGGAGCTTCTTGCCGGGCTGCGCCCATTGGTAGCCGAGCAGGAGCCGCAGGTTGGCGAACCGCTGCCAGTCGTCACCCGGCATCTTGCCGAGCAGCGAGCCCTTCCCGTGGACCACCTCGTCGTGCGACAGCGGGAGCACGAAGTTCTCCGAGTAGGCGTACACCTGCCGGAACGTGAGCTCGCCGTGGTGGTAGCGCCGGTGGATCGGTTCGCGCCGCAGGTGCTGCAGCGTGTCGTGCATCCAGCCCATGTCCCACTTGAACCCGAAGCCGAGCCCGCCGACGTCCGTGGGGCGCGACACCATCGGCCACGCGGTGGATTCCTCCGCGAACGTCTGCGCTCCCGGGTGCTCCCGGTAGACGTCTTCGTTCAGCCGTCGGAGGAAGGACACGGCCTCGAGGTTCTCGCGCCCTCCGTGCACGTTCGGCAGCCATTCGCCGGCCTCCCTCGAATAGTCGAGGTAGAGCATCGACGCGACCGCGTCGACCCGCAGCCCGTCGGCGTGGTACGTCCGGAGCCAGTGATCCGCGCTCGAGAGCAGGAAGCTCCGTACCTCGTCGCGGCCGTAGTTGAAGATCAGCGTGTGCCAGTCGGGGTGGTAGCCGCGGCGCGGGTCCGCGTGCTCGTAGAGGTGCGTCCCGTCGAAGAACGCCAGCCCGTGCTCGTCCGACGGGAAATGCGACGGCACCCAGTCGAGGATCACCCCGAGCCCGCGCCGATGGAGGTGATCGACGAGGAACATCAGGTCCTGCGGCGTGCCGAACCTGGACGTCGGCGCGAAGTACCCGGTCGTCTGGTAGCCCCACGATCCGGAGAAGGGATGCTCCATCACGGGGAGCAGCTCCACGTGGGTGAAGCCGAGATCGATCGCATGGTCGGCGAGCTGGTGCGCCAGGTCCCGATAGTCGAGCCAGCCCCCGTCCGGGCCACGACGCCACGACCCGGGGTGGACCTCGTAGATCGACATCGGTGAGGTGAGGGCGTTCTCCTCGGCTCGGGCACCGAGCCAGTCCGCGTCGCCCCAGTCGTAGGCGAGGTCCCACACGATGGAGCCGGTCCGGGGCGGCAGCTCCGAATGGAACGCGAACGGGTCCGCCTTGTCCACGCGGTATCCGTTGTGCCGCGAGCGGACGTGGAACTTGTACGCGTGACCGGGCCGGGCGCCGTCGACGGCGCCGGACCAGATCCCGGAGGATCGGACCGGGGAGAGCGGATCGGCCCCGGCGTCCCAGCCGTTGAAGTCCCCGATCACCGAGACACGCTCCGCGTTCGGTGCCCACACGGCGAAGGAGGTGCCGCCGGCATGGGGGTGGGCGCCGAGCTTGTCGGCCAGGCGACCGTGTGTCCCCTCCGCGAAGAGGTAGAGATCGTCGGCCGTGAGCTCGTGCATCGTCGTCGTGCCCGTCACGCCGCTCCGCTTCCGCCGGACCCGTCGCCGCGGATCCGGTCGATCCGTTCCAGCATCGACGTGACCTCCGGTCGCCGTTGCAGCTCCTCGAGGGTCCACGGGTAGCGGCGACGCCAGTTGGGTCGCTCGGGGCCGGTGCCCGGCACGTTCTGGGGATCGGGCTCCAGGAGGAGATCGCCGAGCGAGGTCGTGATGATCGCGGCCCGGCTCGCGGCCAGCCGTTCCAAGGACGCCTCGAGCGAGGCCCGCGGGTTCTCTCCGTCGAGGTCGGTCCGGAGCCCGCTACCGGGGAGCGACGCGGGCAGCGCTTCGCGGACGTTGCGCCGCGCCAGGAGGATCTCCTCGGCTTGGGTTCGGTCGATCAGTCCGAGCTCCTCGCGGAGCGGGACGTCGGCCCCCCGCCAGAAGCCCGCCCACGTCGGCATGTCGTGGGTGTTCAACGCGGCGACGGACTGGGCCGGCGGTTCGGGGAGGCCACCGCTCCCGGCCTCGCGCTGCCCGACGTAGGTCCGGAGGATCCCGTGCGCGCGCATCGCCGGACGGACGTATCCCGGGACCGTTCCGAGGTCCTCGCCGACCACCACCGCTTGCGTCTCGTTCGCCGCGATCGACAGGAGCGCGTACCACTCCTGGGCCCGGTACCGGACGTAGACACCGTCCTTGGCTCCAGCGCCACGCGGGACCCAGTAGAGGCGATGCAGCCCGATCACGTGGTCGATCCGCGCGATCGCGGCGTAGCGGAACAACGTCCGGAACATCTCGTCGTGATACCGGTAGCCGGCCTCGCGCGCCCCGTGCGGATGCGGTGGGGGGGCGCCCCAGTCCTGACCTTGCGACCAGAACGCGTCCGGTGGGGCGCCGGCTGCGACGTCGGGCGCGAACGAGGATCGTTCGCGCCAGACGTCGTAGCC
>JBOGVC010000231.1:0-9576 GCA_050695275.1 Actinomycetota bacterium
ACTCGATCCCCGACGGGATGGCGGTCGTGGTCGACACGCCGTTCGGATCGATCCTCCACACGGGTGACTTCAAGATCGACCAGACGCCGCTCGACGGGAAAGCCACCGACCTCCACGGCCTGGCCAAAGAGGCCGGCCGCGACAAGGGCGTCCACCTGCTGCTCTCCGACTCCACGAACGCGGAGGAGCCCGGGTACTCGGTCAGCGAACGCACCGTCGGTCCGGTCCTCCTCGACATCGTCGAGAACGCCGGGGGCCTCGTGGTCGCTGCGTGCTTCTCCAGCCACATCCATCGGGTGCAGCAGATCGTGAACGCCGCCCATGCCAACGAGCGGGTGGTGGCGTTCCTCGGACGATCGATGCTGAAGTCGGTCGACGCCGCCCGGCGACTCGGTCACCTCCACGTCGACGACAAGGACGTCGTCGATATCTCGGAGGTGGACCGGCTGGACCCCGGCCGCGCCGTGGTGATCTGCACCGGCTCCCAGGGGGAGCCCTACTCCGCCCTCTCGCTCATGGCCCAGCACCAGAACAAGTGGGTCAAGATCGGGCCCACCGAGACGGTGGTCCTGTCCTCGTCACTGATCCCCGGGAACGAGCCGGCGATCCATCGCGTGGTGGACGCCCTCTATCGGACCGGCGCCGACGTGTTCCACATGCCGTCCGACCCGGTCCACGCCTCCGGACATGCCGCGCAGGAGGAGCTGCGCCTGATGCTCTCCCTGGTCCGGCCCCGATGGTTCATCCCGGTCCACGGCGAGCGCCGACACCTGCAACACCACGCACGGCTGGCCCACGAGGTCGGGATCCCTCCCGAGCGGACGCTCGTCTGCGAGGACGGCGACGTCGTGGAGGTCGGCGAGGAGGTGCGGCACGTCGACCGGATCCAGGCGGGGATGACGTTCGTCGACGGCCTCGGGATCGGCGATGTGGGCGGTGAGGTGCTCCGGGACCGGCGGAAGCTCTCGGCCGACGGAGTGGTGGTGGTCGTGATCATCGTCGATTCGCAGACCGGCGAGTTGGTCGGGGGCCCCGACCTCGTGAACCGGGGCTTCGTGCACGAGGAGTCCTCCGCCGACATCCTCGAGGAGGGCCGCCTCAGGGTGATCGAGGCGGTGAAGGAATCGGCGGGCGCGAACGTGACCGACCCGTCCGCGTTGCAGCAGAACGTCCGTCGCGTCCTCAAGCGTTATTTCAACGAGGCGACCCAGCGGAAGCCCGTGATCCTGCCCGTGATCATGGAGGTCTGACCCGCCCGGGGTCCTTGAAGCGTCCGCGGCAGCCGTCATGCTTGTCCGCACATGGCAACGAAGACTTCCCCCTCCCGGAGGTCCGGGGGCAGCGGGTCGCGTTCGCGTCCCTCCAAGAAGCCTGCCTCCCGGACCAAGAGCCGGAGCACGAGCGCCAGGAAGAAGGCGTCGAAGACCCCCGTCCGGACGGTCCTGTCGCCCTGGGCACGCGATGCCCTCGGGATCGGGCTCATCGTCCTCTCGCTCCTCGCGGCCCTGTCCCTCTGGCTCGAGGCCGGCGGACCGGTCGGCCGGGCGATCACCTGGCTGATCCGCGGCAGCTTCGGCATGGGGGCGTACGCCTTCCCCCTCCTCGCCGCGTGGTGGGGGTTCGTGCTCCTTCGCGATGTCGCCCGCGAGGATCGCGTCCGGATGGCGATCGGGTTCGGCGTGCTCGTCGCGGGGGCCCTCGGGCTCGTATCGCTCTTCGCGGGCAACCCGGGCTTCTCCGACGGATGGACGAGCGATAACGGTCTGGCCGGGGCGGGCGGCGCCCTCGGGGCCCTCGCCGCGTGGCCGCTCGCACGGGTCATCTCTCCGATCGGCGCCGCGATCGTGTGCGCGGGACTCACGAGCCTCGGGCTCCTGATCTTCACCGGCACGCCGTTCGCTGCCGTCAAGGAGAAGATCGACTCGTTCCGCGAGGAGCGCGACGAACGCGACCCCGTGGCCGCGAGGGCGAAGGACTCGAAACGCGCGAAGCCGCGCCGCCGATGGTCGCTCCGCGAGGCGTTCGGGCTCACCGATGACGTGATCCACGTCCCCGAGGCGCATGACGGCCACGACGCCGCGACCGAGACGATCGCGGCGGTCCCGGAGGATCCGGAGTTCCCCTCGGAGCCGGGGCTGCCGGCGACGAGCGGCTCCCGCTCGCGCACGGTCAAGACCCCGTTCGGGCCGTACCAGCTCCCCCCGCTGGACCTGTTCCGGACGGCACCCCCGTCCAACGCGGACGCACGCACGGAGAAGGACACGCTGGCCGCACTCGAGCGAACCCTGCACACGTTCGGCGTGGACGCCCAGGTCGTCGGGGCGCACCGCGGCCCCACGGTCACGATGTACGAGGTCGCGGTGGCCTCGGGCACCAAGGTGAGCAAGGTCGTGGCGCTCTCGAGCGACATCTCGTACGCGCTCGCCTCCCCGGACGTCCGGATCCAGGCGCCGATCCCGGGCAAATCGGCGATCGGGATCGAAGTGCCGAACACCCATCGGGACTTCGTGATGGTCGGCGACGTCCTGCGCTCCCCGGCGGCGAAGCAGGCGACCCACCCGCTCGAGGTCGCCCTCGGCAAGGACGTCCATGGCCGCGCCCGGATGGTGAACCTCGCGGAGATGCCGCACCTGCTGATCGCCGGCGCCACCGGTGCCGGGAAGTCCTCGCTGGTGAACTCGTTCATCACCTCGCTGCTCGCGCGCACGACGCCGGAAGACGTCCGGCTGATCCTGATCGACCCGAAGCGTGTCGAGCTCAGCCACTTCGGCGACGTGCCGCACCTGCTCTCCCCGGTGATCGTGCATCCCAAGCGGGCCGCGGAGGCGTTGCAGTGGATCGTCCGCGAGATGGAGATGCGGTACGAGCTCCTCGCCACGGTCGCCGTCCGCGACATCGATTCCTACGAGGAGGGGCTCCGCGACGGCACGTTGCGGATCCCGCCCGGTCTGGAGGAGAAGTTCGAGCACATGCCGTTCATCGTCGTCGTGATCGACGAGCTCGCGGACCTGATGATGGTGGCGCCGCGCGCCGTGGAGGATGCGATCTGCCGCATCGCCCAGATGGCGCGCGCGGTCGGTATCCACCTCGTCGTCGCGACCCAGCGACCCTCGGTCGACGTGGTCACCGGCCTGATCAAAGCGAACATCCCGTCGCGGATCGCGCTGATGACCTCGTCGCAGGCGGACTCCCGCGTGATCCTCGACATGAACGGCGCCGAGAAGCTCGTGGGCCACGGCGACATGCTGTTCGCGCCCTCGAACATCTCCAAGCCCGTGCGGATCCAGGGCGCGTGGGTGACGGAGGCGGAGGTCCGCGCGATCTGCGAGTTCATCCGCGGACAACGTGAGGTCGTCTACGAGAACACCGTGGAGGGGTTGGCGCTTCCGCCAGGCGAGGGCGCCGACGAACACGGGCTCGGGGACGACGACGACCTCCTCGAGCAGGCCGCAGAGCTCGTGATCCGATCCCAGCTCGGTTCCACTTCGATGCTGCAGCGCAAGTTGAAGGTGGGCTTCGCGCGCGCCGGCCGGATCATGGATCTCATGGAGGAGAAGGGTCTCGTCGGGCCTTCACAGGGCTCGAAGGCCCGCGATGTGCTCCTCACGTGGGAGGAATGGGAAGAGCGCCGCACGGCCTAGGTGTCACCGGCCGGCCTGGTTCGGTCATGATGAGCTGTGAAGCTCGCTCCCATGCTCGTCGCATGCTCGGTCACGCTGATCACGTGCGCCGATCCTCCAGTGCCAACAGACGAAGGTCCCCAGAACGGTCAACCCGAGGCTACTTTGGATGTCGCCGAGATCGTCTGCCAGCGAGATGGGACCACACAGGTCCTCACGCCCGAAGTCCTCGTTCACTCCGATGGCGTTCACGTGCATGTCAACGTCCTCCTGGAGGAGGCCGTGTTCCTCGACGGCTTCCGTTGGGTGGGGATCGGGCCGAAGATCCAGCCAGGAGAACGCGATCTGGTCACACCTGATCCGCCTGGATCGATCGACGTCGCGTGCCGGCCGGAAAGCAAGCGAGACACCGAGTCGTTCGAACCCGGAACGGCGCCGCTGGATCTCCTTGATCCTGATGGCATCTACGTGAGTGAGGAGCTCGAGTGTCTGGCTGGTGACGGCACGGCCGGATGGACCACAGATTGGGGTACGGGGCCCGATCGGGATCCCCCGGTCACCCCGGCTGAGGCCCGAGCCGTTCTCGAGCGACTCGAACAAGGCGACGTCGTGGCGTACGCCGGATATCCCGAGCGTCCCGGCTATCAGATAGCAGTCGAACGAGACGGCCGCACGATCGCCATCATGTGGTTCTACCGGGACGGGGTGATGGTCGATTCCGACGATGGTGGGATCTGTGAGGGGGAGGCAGTTCTCCCGGCCGAGATGGTCGAGCGGGGCGACGATCGATGAGGGTGTCGGCGATCCTCGGGTTCGTCTTGCTGACAGGATGCGCCGACACTCCCGCCGGCCCTGGGGGCGAGGGTCCGGTCAACATCGTCGAGATCGTCTGTGAGGCGGATGGCTCGACGACGGTGAGGACACCCGAGGTCAGCGTGCAGCCCGATGGGGTCCACGTGCACGTGCTCAGCCGATTGGACGAGCCCGCCAGCGTCGGCGCCTTCGCGATGGACGTTGAGCCCGGGACGACCGAGTTCGTCAGCACCGTGCGGCCGGGTGAGGTCGACGCGGCGTGCTATCCCTTCAGCGAGCACGGCCCTGGAGGGTCAGAGCCGCAGAGGACTCCGGTCGAGGTCCTCGATCCCGATGGACTCTTCGTCGACGGTGAGGTCACGTGTTCCGGATCGGGGTCGAGCATGATCGCCGACTACCTCGAGCCGCCGCTCGATGCCGGCCCGGTTCCGCTCGATGTCGCCCGGGAGTCGATCCGAGGGTTGCTCCCGAATGATGATGTGCTCCATCTCGGCTACCCCGAGCAAGGTGGGCGCCAGGTCGCCGTCAGGCGTGACGGGACGATCGTCGCGACATTCGACTTCCTCACCTTCGATGGCGATGAGTGGCAGATCGCGAGCAACGAGATCTGCTCGTCGTCCGGACTGGGCTGATCGTCAGATCGCGCCGACGCGGCGGGCGACCTGGAACAGGGTGTCCGCGTGCTGTTGCGGGTCGATCATCAGCTTCCCCGCGACGCCGACGTGCGCCTGCCAGTAGGCGTAGATCCGTTCGATCGGCCAGCCCCGTGACTGCGCGCTGCGGAGGCTCCGCACCATCTCGCTGCCGGCCCAGATCGCCTCCGGACAGACGAAGAACCCACCTTTGCTGCCGTCGATCGTCCGCCAGAACGCGCCGATCGAACCCCACGCTCCGTCATCGCGCTCCCCCGCGACCAGCAGGTAGCGAACGGGACCGTCGGACAGGACGTAGGCGGACGGCAGGACATCGCGGACTGTCGCCAGCGGCGAGTCGTCGATGGGGTTCCGGGGCGTGCGTCTGTCCATCTCTGCCATCGTGGTCGATTCCCTCCCTGCGGGGGCCAACTGTAGTCCCCCGTACGAGGCGCTCCACCCACCGGACGTCCGATTCCGAACGGGACGTTGGACCTAGGCCGGTCGACGCGAGGCGCGGCGATCCTCGGTGGTGATCGCCCAGTGCTCGTGATCCCGCCACCGGCCGCCGATCTTCAGATAGCGGAGCGACAGCCCTTCCTTGCGGAAACCCGCCGATCGCACGAGAGCGATCGAGCGCTCGTTCTCGGGCTGGATGCTCGCCTGCACCCGGTGGAGCTTGAGGGTGCCGAACGCGTGGCGGAGCACCAGCTCCAGTCCCTCCCGCATGTAGCCGTGGCCCGCGTACGGCTCGAACGCGTAGTAGCCGAGGTAGGCGTTGCGGAAGTGGCCGTAGAAGATCTGACCGAGGCCGAAGTACCCGACGATCGCCGCATCCTCGTTCCTGCAGATCACGAGGCGAGCGTCGCCCGGTCTGCCCGCCGCGATCTCACGGAAGCCCTCGGGCGTGGCGGGCGGGTGCGACCAGGGTCGGTGCAGGGCGCGCGACCGACGCACGAGTGTGAGGAACTCGGCCTCGTCGGCGGCATCGAGCGGCCGGAGATGGATCCGTGGTCCGCGCGCGAGGGCGTCGGGCATCGCGGGAGTGTAGGTCCGTGACGGCTATCCTTGCGTCCTCATGGCCGGCTCTGTGACGGATCCCCGACCAGGGGTCGGCTCGGCCCTGCAGCGTGCTCGCGAGGTGCGAGGGCTCTCGCTCGACGAAGCGGCGCGCGACACCAGGCTCCGGGTCGACCAGCTGGATGCCCTCGAGCGGGAGGACTTCGACGTGCTCCCCGGCGAGGTCTACGTCCGCGCGTCGCTGCGCACCTACGCGAACTACCTCGGGCTCGATGCGGACAAGGTGAGCGATGTCTACGCCCGCACGGCCGTCGAGGCCGAGCCTGCGCTCCCGCCGGGGAAGCTCGGCCCGGTGGAGCGGATGATCGCGGCAAGCCGGATCCGGGATAATCAGCGGTTCCTCCTCGTCGCGGCGATTACGATCCTGCTCGTCCTGTTGGCGCTCGGCGTCCTGTCGCGCGGCGAGGCGGCCCCGCCGGCGGGGACGATCCCCGCAGCCACGGCCTCGCCCGTCCCGACCGACCCCACGATCAGGGTCGTCGTGGTGGCCAGGAGCGATGTCACCGTGGAATCCGAGGCCGACGGGGCACGGGACGCGCAGGTGCTCCGTCCGGGAGAGACCATCACGCTCGTGGCGCTGGAACGCCTCGACGTGTCGGTGCCTGACGCCGGTCTCGTCGAGGTCAGCCTGAACGGGAAGCCTGTCACCGAGGGCGTGGACGGCGTGCCGCACACGTATCGATTCGAGGCCGGCGACGACGGAGGGGACCCATCGTCGAACGGGTGAGACCTCTCGGGCTGGGCTGGCCGAACGTCCTGTCGATCGGACGGATCGCGCTGATCCCTGTCGTCGTCGTTCTCCTCAGCACGGACCATGCCCAGACGCGATGGCTCGCGGTGGTCGTGTTCGTGGTCGGCGCGCTCTCGGACCTCGTCGACGGGTATCTCGCGCGCCGACACGAGATGACGACGGCGGTGGGGGCGTGGCTCGATCCATTGTCCGACAAGCTCTTCGTGATCGTGCCGGCCGTCGCGCTCACGATCGGCGATGAGTTCCCATGGTGGGCGACCGCGGTGATCGTGTTCCGCGAGGTGGCGGTCTCGCTGCTCCGGTGGCGGCTGGACCGGCGCGGCGTGTCGATGCCCGCCTCCCGAGCGGGGAAGGCGAAGACGTTCAGCCAGATCCTCGCGGTCGGCCTCGCGATCGCGCCTCTCTCGTCGGACCTCGACCCGCTCGTGATGGCGGTGATCGTGGTCGCGGTGGTGCTGACCGTCGCGAGCGGCCTGGAGTATCTGTTCACGGAACGTCACCGGCGGGAGACCGGCTAGTTGCGGGTCGAGATCCTCGCGGTGGGGACCGAGCTGCTCCTGGGGCAGATCGCGAACACGAACGCCCGGTGGATGTCGGAGTCCCTCGCCACGATCGGCGCCGACGTCCTGCACCATCAGGTGGTCGGCGACAACCTCGAACGGATCGTCGAGGCGATGCGCCTGTCGGCCGGCCGTGCCGACGTCGTGATCGTGACCGGCGGGCTCGGGCCGACCCAGGACGACATCACACGGGACGCGCTCGCCGTCGTGATGGGCGCGCCGATGGTCCGCCATCCCGAGCTCGAGGAGCTGCTGAGGGAGAAGTTCCGGTCGTTCGGGCGGCGGGAGATGCCGGAGAGCAATCTCCGTCAGGCCGATGTCCCGCAGGGAGCGCGCTACCTTACCCCGTCGAGAGGGACCGCGCCCGGCCTGGTCGCGGATCTGCCGGACGCGACCCGGATCTACGCCGTGCCGGGTGTCCCGGAAGAGATGGTGGAGATGATGGAGGGCACGATCCTGCCGGAGCTGGCGGCTGAGGGCGCCGCCGTGGTGCGATCCCGTGTGCTCCGATGCGCGGGGATCGGCGAGTCGGCCCTCGCCGAGCGTGTCGACGACCTGTTCTCGGGCTCGGCGAATCCGACGATCGCGTTCCTCGCGTCCTCGGGCGAGGTGAAGGTCCGGATCACCGCGAAGGCGGCCACGGCGGAAGCGGCGGAGCGCCTGATCGGACCGATCGCCGACGAGGTTCGCGGGCGCCTCGGCGACGACGTGTTCACCACTGATGACGAGACGCTCGAGGCGGCGGTCGTCCGCCTCCTGGCCGCCGCCGGGAAGACGCTCGCCTGCGCCGAATCGATCACCGGTGGGGGAGTGGGAGCGCGGATCACGAGCGTGCCGGGCGCTTCGGAGTCCTTCATCGGATCGGCGGTCGTGTACCGCAACGAGGCGAAGCGGGCGATCCTCGGCGTCTCGGAGGAGACCCTCGAGGGTCCCGGTCCGGTGAGCGAGCCGTGTGCCCGCGAGATGGCGGCCGGGGCGAGGCGCGTGTTCGGCGCCGACTTCGGGCTCTCGCTGACCGGAGCGGCCGGCCCCGAGTCGCACGGCGGTGCGCCTCCCGGTGTGATCTGGATCGCGCTGGACGGAGACGCCGTGGCGCACGCGAGGGGCTTCCAGGTCCCGGGAGAGCGGGACCGGGTCCGCCGATGGGCGGAGCAGGCCGCCCTGGACCTCCTCCGACGTCACCTCGAAGGCCGGCCGCGCCCGGCGTCCGACCGCCTCATCTGATGGCCCGCGATCGGGCCGCGCGTCCCGAAGCCAAGCCGCTCCGTCTCTTCGTCGCGATCGAGATCCCCGAAGCGGTGAAGGACACGGTCGAGGAGGCGTTCGCTTCGTGGCGCGAAAGCTTCCCCGGGGCTCGCTGGGTGCCTCGGGAGAATATGCACGTCACGCTGAAGTTTCTCGGGCGGACGTGGCCCAGGCTCGTCGACTGGGTGCCGGCGCAGGTGGAATCAGCCGCCCTCGACGTGTCTCCGTTCATGGCGAGGCTGCGGGGCGTGGGGAGCTTCCCGTCCGCCAAGAGAGGCCGAGCGCTCTGGGCGGCCTTCGAGGATGCGGACCCGATCGCAGATCTCGCGACCGAGATCGAGGGCGCGCTCGTCGAAGAGTTCCCCGCCGAGAAGCGTCCGTTCCATCCCCATCTCACCGTGGCGCGCAGCGATCCGCCGCTGAAGCTTCCGTCGGCGTACACGGGAACGGAGCTGGAGTCGGAGGAGTGGGAGGTCGACCACGTCGTGCTGTTCCGGAGCCATCTCGGGCGGCCGGCTCCTCGCTACGAGCCGCTCGCCCGCTTCCCGCTCGATCGGTGATACTTGCCTTCGAACACCTGTTCGACTAGCCTCGGGACATCGGAGACAGGCCCGGATGGGTGCGAACACACCAGGAATGACAGAGGTGTAAGTTATGTCGGAGTCGCGCGCTAATCTCCACTCGTCGCTCGCACACGCACTCTCCCGGCCCCCCTCCGGGCAGGGCCAGAGGTTCAGAGAGGGTACGAAGGAGGGGAACGTGGACCGGGACAAGATGCTCGACGTCACACTGCAGCAGATCGAGAAGCAGTTCGGCAAGGGCGCCGTGATGAAGCTCGGCGAGCACCCGATGGGAGCGGGGATGTCCATCGTCCC
>JBOGVC010000232.1:0-4866 GCA_050695275.1 Actinomycetota bacterium
CGCGACCTGCCGCGGCGTCAGCCGCTCCTCGTCCTCCAGTGACTGGTTGGCCGAGATCATCAGCGCGCGCATGCCGATCGCGAGCGACTGGCCGAGCACGATGATGCCCCGGAAGAACGGCTTCCCCAGGAGCGGGAAGCGCAGCACGATCGAGTCAATCTCGTGGGACTCGACGTGGATCGTGGCGTCCGGTCGGCGGACGGCGATCGCCCAGAAGCCTGCGCCGCGCATCATCACGCCCTCGACGACCGCCTGGCCGCCGTAGAGATGGGTGCGCGGCGACGCCGCTTTGGGGGGCGCTGCCTCCGCCACGGGTCGGTTAGCCCTGCTGCGCCTGCTGGGCCGCCTGCGTCTTGGCGTACCGCCGTTGGAACCGCTCGACCCGGCCGCCCGCGTCCACGAACTTCTGCTTGCCCGTGTAGAAGGGATGGCAGTTCGAGCAGAGCTCCGCACGGATCTCGCTCACGGTGGAGCGGGTCTGGAACGTGTTGCCGCACGAGCAGTGGACGCTGGCGATCTGGTATTCGGGGTGGATGCCTTGTTTCATCTCGTCTCCTCTTCGCCCATCCAAGGTAGCCGAGGCCGTCGACCTCGCTAGCTCCCGGACGGGGCCTTCGCGATCTCCTTCAGGAACTGGTCGTTGGACTTGGTCGCCCTGATCTTGTCGACCAGCAGCTCGAGCGCAGCTCCCACCTCGAGGGCGTGGAGCACCCGCCGCAGCTTGATGACCAGTGCCAGCTCCTCGGGAGGCAAGAGCAGCTCCTCCTTGCGGGTCCCCGATGCGTCCACGTTGATCGCCGGGAAGAGCCGCTTCTCCGACAGTGAACGATCGAGACGCAGCTCCATGTTCCCGGTGCCCTTGAACTCCTCGAAGATGCCGTCGTCCATCCGAGAACCGGTCTCGACCAGCGCGCTCGCGATGATCGTCAGGGACCCGCCCTCCTCGATGTTGCGCGCCGCGCCGAAGAAGCGGCGAGGCGGGTAGAGGGCGCCCGAATCGATACCGCCCGACAGGATCTTGCCCGACGAGGGTGCCGCCAGGTTGTACGCCCGCGCCAGGCGGGTGATCGAGTCGAGGATCACCGCGACGTCCTTGCCGGATTCGGCCAGGCGTCGCGACCGCTCGAGCACGAGCTCCGTGACCTGGATGTGCTGGTCCGTGGGCTTGTCGAACGTGGAGTACACGACCTCGGCGGCTTCGACCGTCCGTTGCCAGTCCGTGACCTCCTCGGGCCGTTCGTCCACGAGCAGCACGATCACGTGCGTGTCCGGGCTCGAGTTGATGATCCCGTTCGCGATCTGCTTGAGGACGGTGGTCTTCCCCGCCTTGGGCGGCGACACCACCATGCCTCGCTGACCCTTGCCGATCGGAGCGATCATGTCGATGATCCGCTCCGTCACGGCCGTGGGACCGGACTCGAGCCGGAACCGCTCGTCGGGGAACAGCGGTGTGAGCTTGTCGAAGTTCCTCCGCTCCTTCGAGGCCTCCGGGTCCGTGTCGTTGACCTTCTCGACCTCGAGGAGCGCCCAGTACTTCTCGTTGTCGCGTGGTTGGCGCACCTTGCCGGTCACGACGTCTCCCTTGCGGAGCTGGTGCTTGCGCACCTGCGACATCGAGACGTAGATGTCGTCCGGGCCCGGGAGGTACCCCGACGTGCGCATGAAGCCGTAGCCGTCGGGGAGCAGGTCGAGGATCCCGGACGCGGAGGGCGCGGTCTTCAGCGCCTCGATGCGCTCCTGCTCCTCCCGCTCCCGGCGCTCTTCGCGCATCTGCCGACGCTCTTCCCGGGTGGGGCGACGGCGTCGGTTCCGCGGGTCGTTCCGATCCCCGGAGTCCCCCCGGTCGTCGCGATCGCCGCCTTGCGGCCGCGATCCGCCACGCCCGCCCTGCCGGTCGTCCCTGGGACGATCCTCACCGCCGGAACGGCGATCGTCCCGGCGCGGGGACTCGGTCTCGACCGACGCGGCCGGACCGTCGTTCCCGCCGTCGGTGGGTTGGGCCTCGTCTCCGTCGTCTCCGTCGTCTCCGTCATCGGCCTCGCGCGCGCTCGCGGGAGCCCGCTCGATCGTCGCGACGGCGCTCTCGAGGGAGGGAGAGGACGTGGCCTCCCCGTTCCCGGGTCGCTCGCCGTTCGACGAGGCCTCGACGATCGCGTCGATGAGGCCTGCCTTGCGCAGGCGTTGGGTTCCTTCGATCCCCATCGTCTGTGCGATCTGCTGCAGCTCGGGGAGGAGTTTCCCCTCCAGCGTGCTGCGGTCCATGGTTTCCATCGGTGCCCTGCCTTTCTTTCTCGCGAGGGCTTTGGCTCGCTAGGGCTGTTGGTCTGTGTTCGTGTCGGGCCGGTCGGGTCCGTCCGCGGCGGGCTGCTCGCCCGCGAGCGTCCGCCAGTCGGCGAGGAACCGCTCCAGTCCGGAGTCGGTCAAGGGGTGCTTCACGAGCTTCGTGAAGACGTCGTAGGGCATCGTCGCGATGTCCGCGCCCGCGAGCGCGGCATCCACGACGTGCATCGGGTGACGGAGCGACGCCGCGAGGACGTTCGAGGTGTAGCCCTGCACCGCGAAGATCTCGCAGATGTCGTGCAGCAGCTTCATCCCGTCCGCGCCGACGTCGTCGAGCCGTCCGAGGAACGGTGAGACACAGTACGCGCCGATCTCCGCGGCGAGGATCGCCTGCGCCGGTGAGAAGACGAGCGTCACGTTCGTGCGGATCCCGTCGCCGCCGAGCCGCTTGCCCGTTTCGAGGCCCGCCGGGGTCATGGGGACCTTGACGACCGCGTTCGGCGCCATGCCGGCGAGCCGCAGTCCCTCCTCATACATGGGGCCCGCCTCCAACTCGGTCGTCTCGAGCGAGATGTCGCCCTCGACCTCCGCGAGGATCTCCTTCCAGACCGCCTCCGGATCGCCGCCTTCCTTCGCGACCAGCGAAGGGTTGGTGGTGACTCCGGACAGCACGCCCCAACGATTGATCTCGCGGATCTCTTCGATGTCGGCCGTGTCCAGGAACAGTCTCACGCCGTCCTCCCCTGTTGTCCGAGCTCCGCGTGCTGGGCGATCCTCGCCGTCGCGCGATCCATCACGAGGTCGAGCACGGCCGAGATCGCTTGGTCGAAGCTGTGGTTCGGCACGATCGGCACGCCGTGCGAGAGCGCCTGGCTCTTGATGTAGCGCTGGAGCTTCCTGATGTTGCCGAAGTTGTTCGCATACCGCTCGGCCGGGCGGACGCCCGTCTCCCGCGCGGCGAAGTGGTTCAGGTGCGGACTCTCGTCCTCCACCTCGACCACCAGCGGGACGGGCACGATGCCGTCCCCGTGGGCACTCAGATCGAAGAACCCCGGCACCACGTGAACCCCCTCGATCACGATGCTCGTGCCGTCCGCGGCCGCGCGCTTGATCAGCGCTTCGATCCCGACCGCGACGGCCGCCGTCTGTTCGCGGAACCCGGCGACGAGCGCATCCGAGCGCCGCGTGGGCTCCCGGACGACCGTGTCCGTCTGGAACGAGGAGACGTGCAGCGTGGGCATCAGCTCCGCGGACAGCATCGAGCGCATCACCTCGCGGATCGATCCGTCGGTCGCGACGACGCGGACGATGCCGAGCCGGTGCGCCAGGTGTGTGGCGATCGTGGACTTCCCGACGCCGGTCGCACCCCCGATCAAGATCACGAGCGGCACGTCGAGCCGCTCCACGTCCTGCCACCTGGCGAAGTTCGTCGCGTATCGATCGCCGGCCAGCTCCTGGATCACCCCGAGGGCAAGCTCGGAGAGCTCACGGCTCTCGACCGAGGATCGCCCGGCATCGAGCAGCTGGAGCTCGATCGTCTCCGCCACCTCGTAGGAGCGGTAGACCGACAACCCCGTGACCATGACCTGGGACGCCATCAGCCCCTTGGAATAGGGGAGGCCGTCGCGATCGGAGATCGTGATGTGCGGTGTCTTGTCTCTCGTCATCGTTCTCTCATGAGGTGGGGCGGCTGCGGCCCCGGTCGAGCGCGAGGTCGATCACCCCGCCGAGCGCGGTGTCGAGGTCGACGGATCCCTCCGCAGCCTCTGCGCGATTGTCCACGAACACGACCTCCGCCCCTCGGTCGAGGGCGTTGGCAACCGCCGTGTCGACGGCCGCCGCCTTCAGCTCCGTGAGGAGGACGTCGTATCCCTGGACGGCATCGAGGTCTTCGACCAAGCCGACGCGATCCGCCAGCCGCGCGCTCCAACCCACGACGGTGCACCCATGATCGGCTTCGAGACGTCTGATCGACTCCTCGACGACCGCAGGAGGTGCAGTCGTAGCCAAGAACGCTTCCTTGCCCCGTATCTCTTCCAGCGGCACCGGAACGAAGTTCGTCACGATGAACGCCGCATCGTTCAGGTAGCGCCGAACAGGGGAACGGAGCGCGGAAAGGTTTTCGGACCCGGATGGGTCGCTCGCCATGGTAACAACCACCAGGTCGGACCGCAAGAGGCGGTAGGGGCCCAGGTAGCCGCTCAGGTATTCCGGGGGTGCGGTGGCGGGCACCACGAGGATCGCCGCGTCCCAGGGGATCGGCGGGATCGCCGACCCGCTCCCCTCCACGATGACGATCCCCGGGTGGAGGGAGGCCGCCAGCTCGGCGGCCTCCCGGACGTTGGAGGTGAACGGCGCGCCGGCGAGCCCGCCGGCGGCGCGCCTGGCCCCCACGGTGGTCACGCCGGTGGTCACCGCGTCCTCCAGATAGTCGGAGGCGGCGTGCTCCCCCTCCGCCGCCAGGCGGACGAGGTGCGCCAGATCGATCGAGCCGGCGGGTGCGAGGGTCGGCTCCGGCGGCCCGCCGCGACCCATCGCCACGACGACCGGCTCGAGGCCGCGGCCGGCTGCCAGCCGGGCGACGGT
>JBOGVC010000233.1:0-9953 GCA_050695275.1 Actinomycetota bacterium
CGGGGAGGGCGTGCCGCTGTGGCACGCGGACGCGGAGCTCCGTGGCGTCGACGGCGTGATCCTGCCGGGAGGCTTCAGCTACGGCGACTACCTCCGATGCGGAGCGATCGCCCGGTTCGCGCCGGTGATGGAGGAGATCCGCACGTTCGCCGCCGGGGGAGGGCCGGTGCTGGGGATCTGCAACGGCTTCCAGATCCTCTGCGAGGTCGGACTGCTGCCGGGCGCCCTGATCCGGAACCGGTCGCTCCGGTTCGTCTGCCGCGTGGTCCACCTGCGCGTGGAGACCGCGCGGACGCCGATCACCGCGGACGTCCAGCCAGGCGAGATCCTCGAGATCCCGATCAAGCATGGGGAGGGGCAGTTCGTCGCCTCGGACGCGGACCTCGATCGGCTGGAGGCCGAGGGTCGGGTGGTGTTCCGCTACTGCGGGCCCGACGGTGGGACGTCGGACGATCACAACCCGAACGGAGCCCTCCGCGCGATCGCCGGCATCCGGAACGAGGCAGGGAACGTCGTCGGCCTGATGCCGCACCCCGAGCACGCCGTCGATCCAGACGTCGGGCCGACCGGCGGCCAGGCGCTGTTCGCGTCGCTGTTCGCACACGTGATGGCCCCGGCCCAGTGAGCGACCCGGTCAGTTCCGAGCACCTTCACCGACAGCTCGGTCTGCAGGACGACGAGCTCGAGCTGATCAGGGACGCGCTCGGCCGCGATCCCAACCGCACCGAGCTCGCGATGTACGCGGCGATGTGGTCCGAGCACTGCTCCTACAAGTCCTCGAAGGTCCACCTCCGGACGCTGCCGACCGAGGGACCCGCGGTGCTCGTCGGCCCCGGACAGGACGCCGGCGCCGTCGACGTGGGGGACGGGTTCGCCGCCGTCTTCAAGATGGAGTCCCACTCGCACCCGAGCGCGATCGAGCCGTACCAGGGCGCCGCGACGGGCGTGGGCGGGATCGTCCGCGACATCGTCTCGATGGGCGCTCGCCCGGTGGCGCTGCTGGACCCGCTGATGTTCGGTCCCCTCGACGAGGAGCGGAACCGGTGGCTGCTCGAGGGTGTGGTCGCCGGGATCGGCGGCTACGGCAACTGCATCGGTGTGCCGACCGTCGGCGGCGAGGTCCGGTTCGCTCCGCCGCACTCGGCCAACCCCACCGTGAACGTGCTGTGCGTCGGCATCGCGAGGGCGGACCGGCTGATGACGGCCGCGACGCACACGCCGAGCCCCGGGTCGCTCATGGTCCTGTACGGAGCGACGACCGGGCGCGACGGGATCGGAGGTGTCTCGGTGCTCGCCTCGGCCACGATCGAGGAGGGGAGCGAGGGGTCGCGACCGTCCGTCCAGATCGGCGACCCCTTCGCGGAGAAGCTCCTGATCGAGGCGTCCCTCGAGCTGATCGATCGGGACCTCCTCGAGGGACTGCAGGACCTGGGTGGCGCCGGCCTCACGTGCGCCGTCAGCGAGTCGGCCGCTCGGGCGGGACTGGGCGCCGTGCTCGACCTCGATCGCGTGCCGCTCCGGGAGGAGGGCATTGAGGCCTTCGAGATCCTCACCTCGGAGTCGCAGGAGCGGATGCTCGCGATCGTCCATCCCTCGAAGCTCGAGCAGGTCCTGGCGGTCTGCGCGAAGTGGGGCCTCGCGACCGCGGTCGTGGCGACGCTGGAGCCGGGCGGGGACCTGGACGTCCGGATCGGGGGCGAGCGGGCGGCCAAGGTGCCGGCGCTCTCGCTCACCGAGAAGGCGCCCGTGTACGAGCGGCTGATGCGACCGGTCCGCCCGGACGGCGACGACCCCACGTTCGCGTCCTTCGAGGGCGATCTCGACGAGGCGCTCCGCTCGCTCCTCGGCGCGCCGAACGTGGCCTCGAAGCGATGGGTGTTCGAGCAGTACGACAGGATGGTCCAGGGACAGACCGTGGCGGGACCGGGATCCGATGCCGCCGTGGTTCGGGTGCCGGGGACGATGAAGGGTCTCGCGCTGTCGGTCGACGGGAACGGCCGCTACGGAACGCTCGACCCGTATCTCGGCGGGGCACACGCGGTGGCCGAGGCGGCCCGGAACGTCGCGGTCACGGGCGCCAGGCCGCTGGGCATCACGAACTGCCTGAACTTCGGCAACCCGGAACGGCCCGAGGTGATGTGGCAGTTCTCCGAGGCCGTCCGGGGGATGCGGGACGCGTGCCTCGCGCTCGACACGCCGGTCACGGGCGGGAACGTCAGCTTCTACAACGAGTCGGGCGGATCGGCGATCTGGCCCACGCCGGTGGTGGGCGTGCTCGGTGCACTCGCGGACTATCGCCTCCGGGTGCCATCGGGATTCCCGTCGCCTGGACTCGCCGTGTACCTGCTCGGGGAGTCCTTCGCGGAGCTCGGAGGGTCCGAGTTCGCGGAGACCGTGCTCGGAATGGTCGCGGGGGCGCCGCCGGCCCTCGACCTCCAGGCCGAGCGCCGGCTCCAGGACCTCCTGCAGGAGGCCGCCGCCGGCGACCTCCTCGCCTCCGCGCACGATTGCTCGGACGGAGGGATCGCCGTCGCACTCGCCGAATCCGCGATCCTCGGCGGCCACGGGTTCGCCGTCACACTCGAGGGCGACATGCCGCCGCACGTGCTGCTGTTCGGCGAGTCGGCATCGCGGGTCGTGGTCTCCGTGGCGCCCGAGCGCGAGGGTTCGCTCCGGGGACTCGCCGCGACCCGTGGGGTGCCGTTCCGACGCCTCGGGGAGACGGGCGGACCGCGGGCGGTGATCGACGGGATGGTGGACGCGACCGTCGCCGAGCTCACCGAGGTCTGGGAGCACGCGATCCCTCGTCTCCTCGGCGAGGCGCCGCCGTCGAGCTAACAGAGCAACGATCCAGAGGCGCGGACCCGGGTCCGCGGGCGTACACTCGAAACACCGTGCTGCTCGATCCGAACCGGTTCCCCAAGCCGTTCCCCATGCTCACGTCCACGAAGCGGTTCGTCGTCGTGTCCCTGGTCCTCGTCGCCGTGGTCGTTGGCCTCATCGTCGTCCTTCCGGCGCTCGATCACCTCCTCGTCTGAGGCGGAGAGTCGGTCGCTCCTCGCTCCTCGCTCGAACGGCCCTGCGCAGGGACCGGTCCACTCGCTCGCCTCGACCGCGCCATCGCGTAGGTGAAGAGTGCGGCCACGGCGATCCCGGACGCGACCTCGACGGTCCACACGACGGTGGGCTCCATCAAGTGTCCGGAAGCCCAACGCGCCAACGGCTCCAGACAGAGAGCGCCTGCGACGATCGCGGCGCTGACCCACGATCGGCCGACGCGCCAGCGTTGGCCAAGGAGCCCGAACAACGGACCCGTCACCAGGCCGCCGAGGATGTACATCGGGTTGTACCCACTGGTGGTCACCGCGACGAACCCTGAGGTGAAGCGGTCGAACGACCACGGATGGATCTCCACCGGGCTGTAGGTCATCGCGAAGTAGCCGACGAGTGCCGATGCCGTGACGACGAGGCCGAGCAACGCGGCCCTCCGCGGGCGCTCCTGCGTCGTTCCGAACAGGAAGGGCAGGATGAGCCAGGGGGCCGACATCTGGGCGGCCGTCGACGTCCAGGGACCGAGCTCCGCGGTCAACGTGCCGAGCTGCTGGTCGGCCGCACCGAAGGCCACACCGAGGACCACGCCGACGAGGTACGCCACGGACGGAACGATAGGGCCCCGTCGCCGGAGGTCCGCGGAGAGCTCCCGGTCTCCGTCTCACGCGAGAGGGAGTTGGCGCGTTGTTCGGGTGTGGTTGCATCTGGGTCAGTGGAGCTCCCGCCGTTCACGGACTTCCTGGAGGAGCACAAGGGGACCGTCTACCGGTTCCTGATGGCTGCCGTCGGTCCGCACGAGGCGGACGACGCGTTCCAGGAGACGTTCGTATCGGCGCTTCGGGCGTACCCGCGGCTGACGGACGCATCGAAGCTGGACCGGTGGGTCCTGCGGATCGCCTCGCGCAAGGCGATCGACCACCATCGAGCGACGAGCCGCCGGGCGATCCCGTCCGGTGACCTGCCCGAACGAGCTGCGACCTCCGGCGGTCGAACGGAGCTCGATGGTGACCTCCGCGCGGCCGTGGCGAGCCTGCCACCGAAGCAGCGAGTGGCCGTGGTCCACCGGCACGTCCTCGACCGGAGCTACGCGGACGTCGCCGACGTGATGGGGATCTCGGAGGAGGCCGCCCGGGCCAACGTCTACCAGGGCGTGAAGAAGCTGAGGGAGCTGATGACATGAAGCGATCGGTCGGAACACGTGACCTGAAGAGGTTGGGGGGAGGCCGGGAGGCGGACCGTCTGGCCGCGTTGGCGGCTGCGGCGTTCGCCGAGACCGCCGCCGACCGAGGCCTGATCGACGTCTCGGTGGGCGAGATCGGCAGCCCGGTGGGGGACCTGCTCCTCGCGGTGACGCCCCGCGGTCTCGCGTACGTGGCCTTCGAGGACGAGGAGCGTGACGAACTGCTCGCCAGGCTCTCCCGACAGCTCTCGCCCCGGATCCTGGAGCACCCGGCGGCCACGGACGAGGTCCGGCGGCAGCTCGACGAGTACTTCGCCGGCGACCGGACCCGATTCGAGCTGAAGCTCGACCGGCGACTGATGCGGGGGATCGCGAAGGACGTCCTCGCCGCGACCGCCAAGGTCCCGTTCGGCCGGACGACCACCTACGGCACGCTCGCCGAGCGCATCGGGCGTCCTCGCGCCTCCCGTGCGGTCGGCAACGCGCTCGGCTCCAACCCGATCCCGATCGTGGTGCCCTGCCACCGGGTGCTCCGCGCCGGCGGAGACGTGGGCGGGTACGCCGGTGGCCCGTCCCGCAAGCGCCGGCTCCTGACCCTGGAGGGCTCGCTCCCGCCGACGCTCGCCTGAGCCCCCACGATCGGCCAAGGTCCCGGTCGACGTGACACCCGTCGGTAGACTGGCCTCCAGGTGGGAGCGGAGAGTCCCAAAGACGAATGCGGCCTGTTCGGGGTGTGGGCCCCGGGTGAGGACGTCGCCCGTCTCACGTACTTCGGGCTCTTCGCCCAGCAGCACCGGGGCCAGGAATCCGCCGGCATCGCGGTCTCCGACGGCCACAACATCCTCGTCTACAAGGATCTCGGGCTGGTCGCGCAGGTGTTCAACGAGGCCACCCTCGCCACGCTGCAGGGCGATCTCGCTGTGGGGCACACCCGCTACTCCACCACCGGCTCCACCACCTGGGACAACGCCCAGCCGGTCTTCAAGAACGACGGCGTGCGGGCGCTCTCCCTGGGCCACAACGGCAACCTCGTGAACACCGGCGAGCTCGTGGCCCGGCTGGGACGTTCCTCGGCCGCGACCACGGACTCGGACCTCGTGGCCACGATGCTTGCGTCCGAGATGGCCCACCACGACCTCGAGGGCGCCGCGCTGCGCGTGCTGCCCGAGCTCGAGGGCGCCTTCTGCTTCGTGATGTCGGACGAGCGATCGGTCTTCGCCGCCCGCGATCCCCACGGCCTCCGGCCGCTCGCGCTCGGGAAGCTCCCGCAGGGCTTCGTCGTCGCCTCCGAGACGTGCGCCCTCGACATCGTCGGTGCCACGTTCATCCGCGAGGTCGAGCCCGGCGAGCTCGTCCGGATCGACGACCGAGGGTTGCACTCCACCAGGTTCGCCCGGAGCCCGCGCGCCGCGCTCTGCATCTTCGAGTTCGTCTACCTGTCCCGGGCGGACTCCCGGATGAAGGGGGTCTCGGTCCACGAGGTGCGCCGCGAGATGGGTCGGCTCCTCGCGGTGGAGCATCCGGTGGAGGCCGACCTCGTGATCGCGGTGCCGAACACCGGCCACTCGGCCGCGCAGGGGTACTCGGAGGTGTCGGGGATCCCCTACGGCGACGGCCTCCACAAGAACCAGTACGTGGGTCGGACGTTCATCCAGCCGTCGCAGTCGCTGCGGGAGCGGGGCGTCAAGCTGAAGCTCAACCCGCTGCCCGACACGATCCGCGGCAAGCGGCTGATCGTGGTGGACGATTCGATCGTCCGAGGAACCACCACCCGGCAGATCGTCGCGATGCTCCGGGAGGCGGGAGCCTCCGAGGTCCACATCCGGATCACCTCGCCGCCGATCCGCTGGCCCTGCTTCTACGGCATCGACATGAGCACCAGGACGGAGCTGGTGGCCGCGGACCTGAGCGTCGAGGAGATCCGCACGTACGTGGGAGCCGATTCCCTCGGCTACATCTCGCTGGAGGGACTCGTCGAGTCGACCGGCGAGCCGTCCGGGGACTTCTGCCGGGCGTGCTTCGACGGCGAGTACCCGATCCCCGTTCCGGAGCACGCCGGCAAGTTCCTGCTGGAGGATCAGCTCCGGCTCCCCACGGCGTGAGCGGCGCCTACCGCGACGCGGGGGTCGACACCGAGGCCGCGGCGAAGGCGGTGGCCCTGATCGCCGACCTCGCGTCCACCACGAGGACCCCCGGGGTCGCCGACCAGGTGGGGGGGTTCGCCGGCCTGTATCGGATCGACGAGCACCGCCTGCTCGCGGCGGCCACCGACGGCGTGGGGACCAAGCTCGAGATCGCCCGGCTGACCGGGCGACTCGACACGGTGGGGATCGACCTCGTGGCGATGTGCGCCGACGACGTCGTGTGCACCGGCGCCCAGCCGCTCTTCTTCCTCGACTACCTCGCGGTCGGCCGGGTCGAGCCCACGCGGGTCGCCTCGGTGGTGGAAGGGGTCGCCGAGGGCTGCCGGCGGGCGGGGTGTGCGCTCCTCGGCGGCGAGACCGCCGGGCACCCCGGTGTGATGGAGGAGGACGCGTTCGATCTCGCGGGCTTCTGCGTCGGCGTGGTCGAGGACGCATCGCTCCTCGGGCCGGATCGCGTCTCGGAGGGAGACGTCGTGATCGGGCTCGCCTCCACGGGCCTCCACGCGAACGGCTACTCGCTGATCCGATCTGCCCTCCTGCCGGCCTTCGACCTCGCCGCCACACCGCCGGGGCTCGGCCGCCCCCTCGCGGACGAGCTCCTCGAGCCCTGCGCGATCTACGCGCCCGACGTCGTCGCGCTCGCGCGGGACGGGCTCCTGCACGCCGCGGCCCACGTCACGGGAGGCGGGATCCTCGAGAACCTGCCCCGAGCCCTCCCGGAGGGCCTGGGGGCCACGATCCGCCGGGGGAGCTGGCCGGAGCACCCGATCTTCGACCTCGTGCGCGAAACATCGGGTGCCTCCCACGATGACCTGTTCGCGACGTTCAATATGGGGGTCGGCATGCTGCTCGTGGTGGAACCGTCCTCGGCCGATGACGTGCTGGCTCGCAGCACGCATCGAGCCTTCAGGATCGGAGAGGTGACGGCGGGCAATGGCGTTCGCGTCGTATGACGATGGGATGACGGTTTCGGCACCCCGCCCGTCATGACTAGGCGCCCGTCACCCGTGCTGGGAGCATCGGTCGGATGGTGGAGGCCAAGCGGCCCAGACGGAAACGACCCGTTGGACGTATCCAGGTCCAGGCGTCGGAGGCCGTTGGGATGGGTGAGATGAACGTGCAGAAGCACCAGATCGAGGGAGATCACGACAGCGTGCTCGTCGTCGACGACGAGCCGCAAGTTGCATGGGTGCTGCGGTTCAGCCTCGAGCATGAGGGCTACCGGACCTACACGGCCAGCAACGGCCTGGAGGCGATGGAGGAGCTACAGAAGCACCACCCGATGCTGATGGTGCTCGATCTGATGATGCCCGAGATGGACGGCTGGGCCGTCCTGCGGGAGTTGACCAAGCTCCCGGAGGAGCAGCGCCCGCGGATCGTGATCGTCAGCGCGCTCACCGGCCCGGACGACAAGGCGAAGGCCACCGCCCTCGGCGCCGACGCGTTCGTCCCGAAGCCATTCGACGTCGAGGAGCTCATCGGCGTCCTCGGCGGACTCGCCAAAGCGTCGTAGCGCGCCGGCTCACTCCACGATCTTGCCGTAGCGGATGCCCCGCGCCGGCACCCGGACCTCCGTCCCATCCTTCTTCCGGACGAAGTAGGTCTCGGCGTCCTCGTCCCATCGTTCCAGCATGCCGACCGCCTCGCCGACATAGCCGTTCGGGAGCTCGAACTGGAAGGACACGCGCTTCCCCAGATCGTCGGGCGTGACGAGGTTCCTGCCGGCCATCGCGCGAGGATAGCGCTTCACGCGAGGACGCCGGTGCTAGCCCACCTTCGAGATCGTGTTCGGCGGCGGGGTGGGATAGGCGTCCGGATGCAGCGCCCAGGCCAGGATCTCCAACCCATCGACGATCCGCGGGCCCGGCCGCGAGAAGTAGGAGGTCGCGTCCACGGCGAACACGTTGCCGTTGCGGACCGCCGACGTCTCCCGCAGCTCCGGGTGCGAGAGGATCGCGGCGGCCTCCTCCTCCGCCTCTTCGAGGTAGTAGCCGCAGGGCATGAAGACGATGGCTTCGGGGTTCGCGTCGCGGATCTGACGGTGGGTGACGACCTGCGAAGGGCCGCCCTTCTCGGACAAGAGGTTGACGCCGGCCGCGGCCTCCACCATCTCCGGCACCCAGTGACCGGCGGCGAACGGGGGGTCCGACCATTCGAGGCAGAACACGTTCAGCATCGGGAGGCGAGTCGCGACCTCCTTCACCTTGGCCACCCGCATCCGGAGGGAGTCGGTGAGCGTGGCAGCCTCCTCCTGGCGCTCGAGGAGCTTCCCCACCACGTCGATCTGCGCGATCACATCCTCGAGGGTGTTCGGGTCCAAGGAGAGCACCTTGGCGTCGGGGAGGCCGAGCTTCTCCAGCGCCTGTTGGACCTGTTCGGACGGGACAGCGCAGACCCGGCAGAGGTCCTGGGTGAGGACCACGTCGGGCTGCTCGCGCCGGAGGAGGTCCGTGTCCAGGACGTAGAGGGGCTCCTGCGCGTCCAGCTTGCCGCGCACGGCCTGGTCGATCTCGCGGGCGGACAGGGGGCGCCCCTGGGGCAGCGCGCTCCGGGACACCACCGGCTTCGTCACCGCTTCCGGTGGGAAGTCGCATTCGTCGGTGACTCCCACGAGGGAATCTCCCAGGCCCAGCGCGAACACGATCTCGGTTGCCGACGGGAGCAGGGAGACGACCTTCATGGCGCGCTACGGTACCGGGGCGAGCTCACTTCAGCTCCTGGGTCGAGGACGCCGAGAGCATAGGAGATGCACTCCGTCGCTAGACTCCCGGAGATGGTCCCCAGCGCCTACCTGCGCGTGTTCCAGCCGCTCGACGCCTTCGAGGGCGAGGAGCAGCTGCGGTGGGAGCGGTACCTCGTGTCGAATCGCATGTCGCCCCGGAGGCCGCGCCGCTACCGCGACCATGCGAAGAGTGGCCTCGGGCTGATCGCGCCCGCCGACGGTGATCACGCGGAGGTTCGGGTCGTTGACGGCCGGACCTACGTGAGCCCCTGGCGGATGCGGATGCGCGTGCTGGCCGCGGGCCTGGCGTTCCGCGAGACCCGCCCGATCGAGCTGTCGGAGCGATTCCTGTCGAAGAAGGACGCGAAGCGCGTGGCCCGTGAGCTCAAACGGCTCCGTCGGCGAGACCCGTTCGCGGTGGCCTTCTGTCACCAGAGCCCGTGGCACGTGCCGATCCGTTGGTTCGCGCTCTTCACGGACGAGGAGCGATGGCTGGGGGAAGACGAGCACGGTCAGTTGCGGCTCCGGTATCGAACAACCGCACGCAAGGCGCTCCGTCGAGCCGGCCAGACGATCCCGCTCCTCCGCAGGTCGGACCTCGGGCCCATCGGCGACCTCCTGATGGACCTCCACGAGTGGATCGCGCTGTTCGACGTCCGGTCGCTCGTGGAGCTCGACTACGGGGGCCTTTGCGACTTCCTCACGTGGGATGAGCTCGACGACGATCGGAGCGTGCGCGATCTGAGCCTCGCGCTGGAGGCACTGGCGCGACACGAGTTCCCTAGATCGGCCGAGATCTACCAGGGCGTGCTGTCGCACTGGGCAGAGATCCGGGGTCACGAGCTTCTGAACTAGC
>JBOGVC010000234.1:0-5845 GCA_050695275.1 Actinomycetota bacterium
GATCCAGGACCTCGCGGGCCAGGCCGGACTCGTGTTGCGCAACGCCGCGTTGATCGAAGATCTCCGCGCGTCGCGCCAGCGACTCGTCGCCGCGCAGGATCATGAGCGGCGAAGGATCGAGCGCAACATCCACGACGGTGCGCAGCAACAGCTGGTCGCGCTCGCCGTGAAGCTGCGGCTGGCCGACGCCCTGGTCGGCAAGGACGAAGACGGCGCGCACGCGTTGTTGGGCGAGCTGCACGACGAGACCAGCCAGGCCTTGGAGGATCTCCGGGACCTGGCTCGAGGGATCTATCCACCGCTCCTCGCCGACAAGGGGCTCGCGGTGGCGCTCGAAGGCCAGGCGCGGAAGTCCGCCGTCCCCGTGACGGTCGCGTCCGACGGGATCGGCCGCTACCCGCAGGAGATCGAAGCCGCCGTGTACTTCTCGTGTCTCGAGGCGTTGCAGAACATCGCGAAGTACGCGGACGCCTCGGTGGCGACGATCCGGCTGGAACGGTCGAACGGCACCCTGACCTTCGACGTCACGGACGACGGCGTCGGCTTCGATCCGGCGGTCGCCTCCCACGGCACCGGACTCCAGGGCATCGCGGATCGACTCGCCGCGCTCGGCGGCGCGCTCGACGTTCGCTCGACGCCCGGCCGCGGCACGACGGTCTCCGGCCGACTCCCTGAGGCGACGGCCGTGGTGGACGCGACGTGACCGCTCGTGCGGCCCGGATCGTGGCGATCTCGATCGTCGCCCTCAGCCTCGTCTCGGTCATCGCCTCGATCCCACTGACGATCGCGTCGCGGGATCGGATCGAACCGGGGCAGATCGTCGTCATCGGCGACCGATCGTCGCCACGGACGCAGGAGATCCTCGAGCAGGTCCGAGACGAGCGGGAAGGGGGTGACCCTCTGACCGAGACGACGGGGGGCTTCACCTTCTGGACCGGGGTGATCATCCTCGCGCTGTTCGGCTGGCTCAGCGTCGGCGCCCTCATCGTGTCCCGCCAGCCGCGGAACTGGGCGGGCTGGCTGTTCCTGATCATCGGGGCCCCGCTGCCTCTGCTGGCACTCACCCAGCAGTTGGTGATCTACGGGACGAAGGTCGAGCCGGGCTCGATCCCGCTGCTCCATCTCTGGGCTCTCTTCGGGGAATACGGGATCTATCCCGTCGCGCTGCTGCCGCTCCTGTTCCTGCTGTACCCCGACGGGCACGCGCCCAGTCCTCGGTGGCGATGGGCGAGCGCCGGGTTGGTCGGCGGCACGGCGATCGCGGTCCTCGGGTTCCTGTTCCGCCCGGGCCCGCTCAACGCGTACACCGTGGACGGGATCCTGTACGTGAACCCCATCGGGATCGACGCCCTGGCGGAGATCGGAACGACGATGATCACGATCGGAGCGGCGGTCGCGCTCGTCTCGGCGTTCTCGACCGTGATCGCGGTCCTCCTGCGATTCCGGCGGTCGCGCGGCGAGGAACGGCAGCAGATGCGATGGCTCGCGTACGTGGCATCGCTCGCCGGCGGCTTCTTCGCCCTCCAGTGGGTGCTGGGTCTCGGGGCCGAGCTGCTGAGCCAGGACGCGGACGCACCGATCTTCGAGCTGTTCTTCGCCCTGACCGCGTTCACGATCGTGTTCGGTGTCCCGGCCGCCTATCTCGTGGCGATCTTCCGCCACGGTCTGTGGGAACTGGACGTCGTCGTGAAGAAGACGATCCAGTACGCGGTCCTCGCGGCGGGCTTCACCGCGGTCGTCGGTCTCGTGTTCGTCGCGATCCCCACCGCCGTCTTCGGCGTCGGAGGGGGTCTCACGGATCCGGTGCCGATCGCGATCGGGGCGATCCTGGCCGTCGGTTTCGTGCTGATCCGGAACCGCGCGCGCCGCTGGGCCAACCGGGTCGTGTACGGGAAGCGGGCGACTCCGTACGAGGTGCTCTCCGAGTTCGCGGAACGCGTCGGCGAGACCTATTCGACGGAGAACGTCCTGCCGCGGATGGCGCAGCTGCTCGGGGAGGCGACCGGTGCGCCCACCGCACGGGTCTGGCTCCGCATCGGCGACGAGATGCGCGTGGAGGCCTCCTGGCCAGCGCATGCCGAAATCCCGTCGGCGGTCGCGGTTCGGGCAGACGCGCTTCCGGACTTCGGCAGCGACGAGGCGTTCGAGGTGAAACACCGAGGCGAACTCCTCGGTGCGCTCACCGTCTCTCCGGCGGCAGACGATCCCATGAACCCCACGAAGGAGAAGCTGATCCGCGACATGGCGGCGCAGGCGGGCCTCGTGCTCCGCAACGTTCGGTTGATCGAGGACCTCCGGGAGTCACGCCGCCGGATCGTGAGCGCGCAGGACGAGCGAGCCCGCGCGCTCGAGCGGAACATCCACGACGGCGCGCAGCAGCAGCTCGTGGCGCTGTCCGTCCAGCTGCGCCTCGCCGAAGGCATGATCGATCGCGATCCCACGAAGGCGAAGGAGCTCCTCGCCGACCTCCAGGTCCGGACGGTCGGGACGCTCGAGGACCTCCGCGATCTGGCTCGGGGGATCTACCCGCCGCTCCTCGCCGACAAGGGGCTCCCCGCGGCGCTCGAGGCGCAGGCGAGGAAGTCGCCGCTCCCGGTCGCCGTGCATCCCGACGGCGTCGGTCGGTACGGTCCGGATGTGGAGTCGGCCGTGTACTTCTGCTGCCTCGAGGCGCTGAGCAACGTCGCGAAGTACGCCGATGCGTCGACGATCGAGATCCGCCTCACTCACGCGAACGGCGAGCTCCGATTCGACGTGATCGACGACGGTCATGGCTTCGATCCCTCCACGACCGAGCATGGAACCGGGCTGCAGGGGATGGCCGACCGTCTCGACGCGATCGGGGGATCGATCGAGGTCGACAGCTCTCCGGGCCAAGGGACGAGGGTGGTCGGACGCCTCCCGGTCGACGGAGTGCAACGATGACGCGTCGGTGGCCCTGGCTCGTGTGGGCCCTGACGCTCGTCCTGATGGTGATCACGTTCTCCCTGAGCGCCACCACGAACTCGTTCTCGGAGGATCCGTTCTTCCTGAGCGTCGCGATGGTGATGATCGTCGGCTACGTGACGATCGGCGCGTTGATCGCCAGCCGAACCGAGCGGAACCCGATCGGCTGGCTCCTGATGATGATTGGGGTCGGGTTCCTCCTCGGAGGGTTCACGGACGAATACCTGCGGTACGCCATCCCGCGGGGACTGGCTGACCGCCCGTTCACCCTGTTCTCGGCGTGGCTCACGAACTGGGTCTTCACGTTCGTCGCGTTCCCGATCCCCTGGATCCTCTTGCTCTTCCCCGACGGGAAGCTCCCCACGCTCCGATGGAAGCCCGTCGCGGTCGCGATCGCGGTCCTCGAGGGGACCCTGCTCCTCGGATGGATCCTCAACCCAGAGCCGATCGAAGCCGACTTCGCCGGGCCGCTGCCCCAGAACCCCACCGGCGTGCAGGCACTCGAGGGCGTCCTCGATCCGCTCCTCGCCCTCGGTGGCCTCATCCTTCTGGCCGTCGGTTTCTCAACGGTCGTCGCGCTGGTGCTCCGCTACCGCCGGTCCGTCGGGGAGGAGCGCCAGCAGATGCGCTGGTTCGTCGCGGCCGTCGGGCTCGCGACCCCGCTGTTGATCGCCGGGATCGTCAGCGGCTGGGGCCTCGCGCCGAACGACACGACGGCCCTCAGCGACCTCCTGTTCTTCGCCTTCTTCGTCGTCCTCTCGATCGGCATCCCCGGGGCGTGCGCGATCGCGGTCCTCCGCTACCGGCTGTACGAGCTCGACCTCGTGGTCAAGAAGACCGTGCTCTACGTGGTCGTGGCGCTCTTCCTCGTCGCGCTCTTCTTCGTCTTCGCCATCCTCGTCGGCCAGGCGTTCATCGAAGCGAACCCGCTCGCGGTCCTCGGGTCGATCGCGATCGGTCTCGCGTTCTGGCCCGTCGTCCGGGTTGCACGTCGGGTCGCCGATCGGATGGTCTACGGAGGCCGCGCGACGCCCTACGAGGTCCTCACGGAGTTCTCGGATCGGGTCGGCGGCTCGTACGCGTCCGAGGACGTCCTCCCCCGGATGGCGCGGGTCTTGGCAGACGCCGTGGGAGCTCGGGATGCCGTGGTCTGGCTCCACGTCGGGAACGAGCTCCGACCCTCGGGGATCGTCTGGTCCGACGGGCCTCAGCCTACGCCGGTCGCGGTGCGCGGGAGCGGTATCCCGCGGTTGCCGGCGGACTGCGCCGTCGAGGTCCAGGATCGGGGGGAGTTCCTCGGCGCCCTGTCGGTGTCGATGCCCGCGAACGATCCGATCAACCCCTCGAAGGAACGACTGGTGCGCGACCTGGCATCGCAGGCCGGCCTGGTCCTTCGGAACGGGCGGCTGATCGAGGAGCTCCGCGCGTCCCGCCAGCGGTTGGTCGCCGCGCAGGACGAGGAACGGCGCAAGCTCGAACGCAACATCCACGATGGGGCGCAACAGCAGCTGGTGGCTCTCACGGTCAAGTTGCGACTGCTCGAGCAGCTGGCGGCGCGCGACCCGACGAAGGCGGCCGAGATCGCGGCGCAGCTCCAGGACGAGACGGCAGCGGCGCTGAACGATCTTCGCGACCTCGCGCGGGGGATCTACCCACCGCTGCTCGCCGACGAGGGCTTGCCGGCGGCTCTGTCGGCGCAGGCGAGGAAGGCCGAGATCTCCGTGACCGTGGACGCGGAGAAGATCGGCCGCTTCCCGGAGGATGTAGAAGCGGCGGTCTACTTCTCGTGCCTCGAGGCGCTCCAGAACGTCGCGAAGTACGCACGGGCGTCGAACGTGAGGATCTCCTTGGAGAGCGCCGGTGGCCAGCTCTCGTTCGCCGTTGCCGACGACGGTGTCGGCTTCGATCCCGACGCAGCGCACCAGGGCACCGGGCTGCAGGGCATCGCGGACCGGATGGACGCGCTGGGCGGGACGTTCGAGGTCGTGAGCGAGGCCGGAGCCGGCACGAGTGTGCGGGGCCGCGTGCCGACCGCGTGATCGACGCTCAGGCCGCGCCGCGCGCCGCGGCCCAGGCCTGCTCCAGCCGGTCGGGGCCGAATGCGGACTTCGGGATGTACGCGGCGGCTCCACACTCGGCCGCGCGCGGCGCGTACTCCTCTTCTTCGTACGTGGACAGGAGGAGCACGACCGTGCTGCCCGTGTCCGCCGCCAGGATCTGCCGGGTGGCATCGAGCCCATTGATCCCCGGGAGGTTGACGTCCATCAGGACGAGGTCCGGGCTGAGGTCGGAGGCCATCGTCACCGAGTCCTCGCCGGTCTCCGCCTCGCCCACCACGTCGAAGCCCTCCGTGGCCTCCACCACCATCCTGGCGGCCATCCGGAAGGGCTCCTGATCGTCGACGATAAGGACCCTCACACCCATCACGCTCTCCACCGCAAGCGTCCCACCGTCGTGTAGATGCGCCAGTGGTGCCAGCACCACAGTTGGGGTCCCCGGATGGCCCTACGCCGCAACCTCACCGAGACGGAGGAACGCTCGCTCGAGGACCAGTCGCGTGTTCAGGTTGATGTCCTCCGCGAGTGCGGCGCGTGCTTCCTCGACCGCGGCCATCCCTCGGGTGGCGCGCACGACCGGCAACCGCACGCCGGCTTGCTCGCCCGCCAGGTCGGGATTGAGCAGCACCTCGAGCCCCCCGCCCACCTCACCGGCGACCGCGTCGCGGAGGAGGGCGGACACGCCGAGGAGCACCCAGTCGACGTAGTCGCGCTCGGCCCGGCGCTCGCGGCGCTGGAATCGGGTCTCGATCCGCTTGATCGCGCCCCGGTACGCCTCCTCCGGGCGACCCCGATCGTCGAGGAACGGCGCGAGGTCGACGGCGAGCTCGTCCTTCATCCCC